>JASHSO010000218.1 GCA_030038715.1 Streptosporangiaceae bacterium | reverse complement strand
GGCGTGGTCGGCCATCAGGCAGAGCGAGCCGGCCGCGCTTGCCGCCGGGATCAACACGACGCTGTACAAGATGTGGGCGTTCGCGCTTGCCTCGTTCATCACCGGAGTGGCCGGCGGGGTGTACGCGGGCTCTGTCCACTACCTGTACTCCATCGACTTCCCGGCCCAGGACTCGATCATCTTGCTGGCCGTGGTGCTCATGGGCGGCGCCTACAGCATGTGGGGCGCAGTGGTCGCAGCGCTGCTCCTGCAGTTCCTCCCGGCCCTGCTGCAGAACTGGGGCGTGTCGGACGACTGGCTGACCATCTTGTTCGGCGTCGGCGTGCTCCAGGTGCTGACCACCGCGCCGGCCGGCCTCGCCGACCAGGTGCCCAAGGACCTCGCTCGGCTAGGGCGGCTACTGCTCGGCCTGCTGCCCAGGCCGGCGCGGCAGGCGCGGCCGGAAGGCGAGGCACGGTGATTGAAGTCGCGGGCCTGACGGTCCGCTTTGGCGGCGTCACCTCGCTCGACGACATGAGCCTCACTTTCGAATCGGGCACGTGCGGCCTCATCGGTCCCAACGGCGCGGGAAAGACCACGTTCTTTAACGTCTTGAGCGGCTTCGTCCGGCCGGCCGCGGGCACCGTCCGGGCATTCGGAGATGACCTGCTCGGCATGGTCCATTTCCGGCGAGCGCGGTGGGGCCTGCGGCGCACGTTCCAAACCGAGCAAGCCATCGAGCAGCTATCAGTGTTCGACAACGTCGCGCTCATCCACGAGCACGCCAAGCTGAGCACCACCTCGCGCCGCAAGGACGTGCTCGACGCGATCGCGTTCGTGGGGCTGACTGCCAGCCCGTCAGCGAAGGTGGCTACGCTGGCGGCCGGCCAGCGCCGTCTGGTCGAACTCGCCCGAGCGGTTGTCGGCAGGCCGAAGCTGGTGCTGCTCGACGAACCCGCCGCGGGCCTGCCCGACGATGAGACCGAGCACATGGCATCGGTGATCCGCCAGATCCCCGAGCAGTCCGCGGCCCTCACGATCCTGGTTGACCACGACATGAGCCTGGTGTCGGCATGCTGCCAGACGACCGCCGTGCTGGACTTCGGCAGGCTGATCGCAGTCGGTCCCACCGCGGAGGTGCTGCGGGACGAGCGAGTCATGCGTGCCTACCTGGGCACCGCGGAGGTTTAAGTGAGTGAGTCGCCGCAAGTCCCCGCGGAGACGATCGGGCCGCCAGCGGCGCGTGCCGCCGAGATACTCAAGCTGCGCGACATCACGGTCGAGCGCGGTGGACGAGCCGTGGTGCGCGACGTCACCATTGATATCCTCGCGGGCCAGGTGACGGCGCTTCTCGGGCCGAACGGGGCGGGCAAGTCGAGCCTCGTCCTGGCGGTCGGCGGGGTCCTCGGCCTCAAGACCGGGTCCATCCAAGTGGACGGTCGCAAGATCACGGGCCGACCCGAGCGGATCCGCCGTGCCGGGATCGCGATCGTGCCTGAGGGCCGCAGGCTGCTCCCGGAGCTGACGGTCGAGGACAACCTCCGTGTGGCCACGTATGCACTTACTCGCGAGCAAGCGCGAGCAGGGCGGTCGCTTGCGCTGGAGATGTTCCCCGAGCTGACGCGACGGCTGGCTGCGGTCGCCAGGACCCTGTCCGGCGGCGAGCAGCAGATGCTCGTGCTCGCGCAGGCACTGGTCTCCAGGCCGCGCTACCTGCTTATCGACGAGCTGTCGCTGGGTCTCGCGCCGGTCGTGGTCAACCGCCTGATCCCGACCATTCGCTCGGTGGCCGGATCCGGCATCGGCGTGTTGCTCATCGAGCAGTTCGCCGCTGTCGCGCTCGGCCTGGCAGGCCGCGCCTACATCATGGAGAGCGGCAGGCTGCGGTTTTCCGGTCTGGCCAGTGAGCTGCGCGACAACCCGGAGCTGCTGCGTTCTGCCTACCTGCTGCGCGGCAGCGACAGCGCTGAGCAAGCCGGGCCTGGCTGATGCGGGCCGCGGTGACGCAGCGAGCCGGTTCGATGGCGCTGCTCGACTACCCAGAGCCGCCCGCACCCGGCCCGGGTGAGGTCGTGATCCGCCCCGAGGCGGTAGGCATCTGCGGCTCGGACTACCACTTCTTCTCCGGCCATCTGTCCGACGCGGCAGGCGGCTCGCAGTTCCCGCGCATCCAGGGCCATGAGGTCGCCGGCACGATCGCCGCAGTCGGGCCGGGCTGCCGTCCCGAGCTGACCGTCGGCCGTCGCGTGGCCGTATGGCCGCTGCACGCGTGCGGGACGTGCTACCCGTGCAGCGTGGGCCGCCCCAACACGTGCGACGCCTTCAAGCTCACCGGCATCCACGATGACGGCGGGCTGCAGGAACTGCTGGCGATCGGCCAGCAGCATGTGTTCGTCATCGACATCGATGATCCAGCGATCGCCGCGATGGCCGAGCCGGTCTCCATCGCAGTCCGCGCGGTCAACCGGGCCGCCGTTCGGCCGGGCGAGCGTGCTGTCGTGCTCGGCGCAGGGCCGATCGGTCAGTGTATCGGCATCGTGGCCCGCGAGCGCGGCGCCGAACTGCTCATGATCGACCTGCAGGACAGCAGGCTGACGCTGAGCCGACAGCTCGGCGCGCAGACCTTGCAATGGAGCGATGCCGGGAACGTGGCCGGATTCGCCCGGCAGTGGTCCGGACCTGGCGGCCCGCCGGTGGTTTTCGACGCCACCGGTGCCGCCGCGGCCGTGCAGGCCATGGTGGCCATGGTGGCCTCGGCTGGCCGGGCAGTCCAGGTCGGGATGTCCAACGAGGAAGCATCGATCCGGATCGGCCTCCTGACCGAGAAGGAAGTCGACCTGCTCGGGGTGAGCTGCTGCGACGAGCAGGAGTTTGGCGAAGCCGTGGCGGTGGTCGAGCGCAACAGCCAGGCGCTCGCCCGGCTGATCAGCCACCAGTTCCCGCTGACCCGGGCACCGCACGCGATGAGCTTCGCGATGAACAGCCCGACCGAGGTCATGAAGGTGGTGGTCAGGTGCGACTAGGCAGACGCCAGCGGCGCCGGCGACAGCGTTATAGCGGACCAGCAGCCCGGAGGCGGGGCCATGCTGATCCTCGATGACGCCACCGCGAGCACGGTCCGCTCGATCTGCGACCTGATCGTGCCGGGCTCGGCCAGGGTCTGGCCGGAGGTATATGTCGATGCGCTGCTCGCCCGGATGCCTGCGGGCCAGCGAGCTGCCACCCTGGCCGCTATCGACGTGCTCAGGCGGCCGGCCGAAGGCGGTGCAGAAGAGCTGGCCGAGCAGCAGTTCACGGCCGAGTTCGCCACCCTGCGGACACTGGCCTGCGAGGCCTTTTACAGCGATTTCGTCGCGCCGGGCGCACCTGGGCCAGGGGCATGGCACGAGGTGGACTTCGCTCCGCCGCTCGCGGCGCGGCTCAGCAAGGACTGGTCCTACCTGGGCATCACCGGATGAGCGAGCACTTCGACGCGGTAGTGGTCGGCTCGGGCGCCGGGGGCGGCGTGATCGCCGGTGAGCTCGCCGATGCGGGCCGTCATGTGCTGCTGCTCGAGGCCGGGCCGTACCAGACGGCAGCCGACTACATGCGCTGGGAAGCCAGGGCCAGCCACGAGCTGTGGTGGCCGCCCGCGCTTGCCGAGCCTTCGCGGCCTGGGCCGCCGCTGGTGCTGTTCCGCGGCCGCTGTGTGGGCGGTACCACCGCGATCAATACCAAGGTGGCGCTGCGGCCCGCCGATCATGATTACGCCAAGTGGCATGCCGCCGCAGGTCTGGTCAACTCGGCCGGGGAGCC
>JASHSO010000217.1 GCA_030038715.1 Streptosporangiaceae bacterium | reverse complement strand
GTGCCGTACAGCGCGAAGCACAGCGCGTCGATGACCGTGCTCTTGCCCGAGCCGGTCGGCCCGACCAGCGCGAAGAAGTCGACATCGGTGAAGTCGATCTCGGTGGGGTTGCGGTAGGTGCCGAATCCGTCGAGCAGCAGTCGCAGGGGGCGCACGTTATACGGTCCGTTCGATGTCGCAGTCGTCGTCCGATGCTGGCACACAACATAGCGAAGCCGGGCCCGGCTTGCGCCGGGCCCGGCTCACCGAGCCCGCTGCTTACCCGATCGCGGGCGTGCTTGCCTCACCAGATCGCGCGGGCGACCTCGCCGACCAGTTCCAGCTTGCGCTGCTGGGTGTCCTCGGTGATGAGGTTCGCGCCGATGGACACCGGCGAGAACCCGCACTGCGTCGACACTGCCAGCCGGTCCAGGTCGACGTACTTGGCCGCTTCGTTGACTCGCGCGGTGACCTCCGCCACCGACTCGATCCTGGTGGTCTTGCTGGAGACCAGGCCGAGCACGACGACCTTGTCGTCGGGCAGCTTCGCCAGCGGCTCGAAGCTGCCGGAACGCTCGTCGTCGTACTCCAGCAGGAACACGTCCATGTCCGGCATCCGGGTGAACATCGCCTCCGCCGTGGACTCGTAGCCGCCGGTCGCGATCCACTTGCTCTGATAGTTGCCCTTGCACACATGCAGGCCGACGGTCACGCCAGGCACCTCGGCGACCGAGTTGATGATCTCGAAGCCCTCGGTGAGCGTGCGCTCGGTCGGCATGCCGAGAGACTCGCGCAGGTCGCGGTTCTCCGGGTCGACGAGCGTCCCGACGTCGGGCGCGTCGATTTGGACGTAGGTGCAGCCGAGCTTGGCAAGTTCGGTTATCTCGTCCCGGATCATGGTGGCGGCGTCAGCGAACATCTCGTACGCGTCCTTGTACGCCGACCCGGACACATCGGGCGCCCACGCGGAGTAGAGCACCAGCGGGCTCGGCAGGGTCACCTTGACCGGCACCCTGGCCACCGCACGGGCATAGGTGAACTCCTCCAGGGTCAGCATCCGCCGGCCGCGGAGCTTACCGGCAACGGTCACCGGGGAGTGCCAGTCCCAGTCTCCCTCGGCCCCGTGGAACATCACCGGAGCCCCGGGCCGCTCGATGACCCCTTCCACGTCTCCGAGCAGCTGGTCGAGGAAAGAAAAGCGGCGCAGTTCGCCGTCGCAGACGACATCGAGCCCGCATGCTTCCTGCATGGCAATGGCCTGGTCGACTGCGCGGTCCTCGATCCGCTTGAACTCCGCTGCCGAAATCCGGTCCGCGCCCAGCGCTGCGCGCGCCTCGGACAGGTAGCGCGGACGTAGCAGCGAGCCGATCACGTCGCTGCGGTAAACAGTCGTCATGCTCCCTCCTTAGCTCTGCCTCGTGTGGTACTCGCCAGCCTGCCCGCGTGGAAACCGCCCTTCCGGTGGGCGGCAGGAAAGATTCAGGCCGAGCCGCCCAGGGTGGCGCCCTGGCCCAGCGGGCGGACCGAGCGCGCGTAAATCGACAGCCAGCCGCACCCGGCCGGCGCATTCAGTGGCGGGAGCAGAGCCCGGCGCCGGTCCAGTTCCGCGGGAGGGACGTCGAGGTCGATGGTGCGGGCATCGAGGTCGATGGTGATGACGTCGCCGTCCTCGACCAGTCCGAGCGGGCCGCCGACCGCGCCCTCCGGGCTCACCTCGGCGACCATGAGGCCCTTGTTGAGCAGCCCGGACATCTGCCCGTCGGTCACGACCGCTACCTGGTCGTCAAGGCCCGCTCCCGCCAGGGCGAACATGAATGCCGAGGTGAAGCCCATGCCAGGGGAACCGCGCAGGCCAAGGCCGGTCAGCACCAGGACCTGGCCCGCGCCGACCGCGCCGCCCCGGATCGCGGTTATCCCTGCCTCGCGCGAGCGGAAGACCTTGGCCGGGCCGCAGAAGTGACGCACCCCGTCATCGGCCACCGTGCGCTTGGCCACGCCACCGTCGGGAGCGAGCGTCCCGCGAACGATGACGATGCCGGGATGCCGGGCATACGGGTCATCGAGCGGCCGGATCACGTCATGGTCGACGCCTGCAACCGCGGCAATCGCGTCGCCGACTGACTGCCCGCCGACAGTCGGCTGGGCGAGGTCGAGCATCGGGGCAAGCTCGCGCAGCAACCCGAGCGCACCGCCCGCTGCCTCGAATTCCTCGATCCGCCGGTCGCCGTTCGGCTTGACCGCGGTGAGCAGCGGCACCTGCGGCGACAGTTCCTCGAACAGCGCATACACGTCCACGTCGCAGCCCGCCTCGACCGCGACCGCCTGCAGGTGCTTCAGCGTGTTAACCGATCCGCTGACCGCGAGCATCGCGACAACCGCGTTGCGGAACGCGCCCGGCCGCATGATGCTGCGCGGCCGGACATCCTGCTCGACCAGGTCGATGATCCGCCGGCCGGCGTCAGCCACTGTCTGCCACATCCGCGTGCTGCCGGCGAGCACCGGCGTGCTGCCCGGCAGCGCCATGCCGAGCGCCTCGGCGCAGATGTGCATCGAGTTCGCCGTGCCCATCCCGGCGCAGACGCCCGGGCCGGTGACCGCGCAGCTGCTCATCTCGGCCAGCTCCGCCGCCGTCATCCGGCCCGCGGCCACGTGGCCCGCGTAGGCGAAGACATCCTCGAAGTCGACTGGTTCGCCGCGATAGACGCCAGACGGCTGGTACCCGCAGGCGACCACGATCGTCGGAATGTCCAGTCGACCGGCCGCCATCAGGTGCCCCGGCGTCGTCTTGTCGCAGGACGACAGGCACACCATGCCATCCAGTAGCGCGCCCTCCACGGCAACCTCGATGTCGCTGGCGATCAGGTCCCGGCTGGGCAGGATGTACTGCCCGGCTGCGCCCGCGCTGGTGACGGCGTCGCTGGGCGCGGCGGTGCGGATCTCGAACCCGATACCGCCCGCATCGCGGATCGCGTCCCGCAACGGGCTGACGATGCCGTCTAGGTGACTGAAGCAGCTCGCAAGGCCGGAGGAGCTGTTCACGATGGCGATCTTGGGCTTCTCCATGTCGGCGGCCGTCAGCCCGAGCGCCGTCCACTGGGCGTGCCGCATGGCCCAGCGCGTGGTGCCGGGTTCGAAGTTGCTGCGCAGGGCCCGCCCGGCCCGCCCGGCCCGCCCGGGCACA
>JASHSO010000216.1 GCA_030038715.1 Streptosporangiaceae bacterium | reverse complement strand
GCGCCGTCCGCGCGCCGCCACCGCGCTATGACGTGCCGCTGTCACCGCGCGGCGCCGGGATTGCGCTGAGACCTTCGTCGGCCGCGCCCGGCTGGCCGAGCACAGCCGAGCCGAGCACAGCCGAGCCAAGTACCGCTGAGACGGGCAGGTCACCGTCCGGGACCTTGACCGAGTCGCGGAGCCTGCGCAGCACCGTCACCTGCCGGGCCAGCACCTCGATCTTGTCTTCGACAAGCTGCGCCGCGGCATCGCGCTGACCCGGGCTGACTGACCGGCCGGCCGCGAGCCGTGCCAGCGGTTTCATTTCCTCCAACCGGAAGCCGAGGTCCTTGAGCGCCAGGGCCGCAGCCAGGTAGCTGCCGTACTCCCTCGGGTACTTGCGGGTGCCGCCAGGTGAGCGACGTGGCTCCGGGAGTATCCCGAGTTCCTCGTAATACCGGATCGTCCGGCTGCTGACCCCGGCCGCCTTGGCCAGCTCACCGATGCTGACCAGGCTCGTTGGGTCATCGCTGGTCTTGGGCATGGCTGGCGGTTCCCTCGTCCGCGCGCGCTAAGCGCGACTTGACTGTGCCCCGCACGCGCGGCGATGAGTCGGGCTCGGACGGCCTGACGGTCACATCACGGATGGTAGTGGATTGACTACAGCTCGCGCATGGTTATGGCCTGGCCAATGTGTCGGCGCCGAGGCTATGGCGCGGGCCAACCGGCGGGGTAGCCTCAAGGTGAGGTCAAGCCTTCTGCTGCGCAGGCTGACCTGCGCGCGCGGGCGGGCGGCTGGTCGCCGGTCACGGAGGTCACGTGGTGTCTGAGGCATACATTGTCGGGGCGGTGCGGAGTCCCGTCGGCAAACGCAACGGTGGACTCTCTGCCGTCCACCCCGTAGACCTGGCGGCGCACGTGCTGCGTGAGCTGATCGCCAGGACAGGAATCGACCCGTCCGCGGTCGAGGACGTGATCATGGGCTGCGTTTCGCAAGTCGGCCCGCAGGCGATCGACATCGCGCGCAACGCCTGGCTGTCGGCAGGGCTGCCAGAGAACGTGCCGGGCGTGACCATCGACAGGCAGTGCGGATCGTCGCAGCAGGCCGTCCACTTCGCCGCGCAGGCAGTCCTGTCGGGTACCCAGGACTTGGTGGTAGCCGCCGGCGTCGAGAGCATGAGCATGGTGCCGATGGGCAGCACGGTCGCGTTGCCGCACGAGAAGGGGATGGCCCTGCCATTCGGACAAGGCTGGCGGGACAGGTACGGGGACCAGGAAATCTCCCAGTTCCGCGGTGCACAGCTCGTCTGTGAGAAGTGGGGACTCAAGCGGGCCGAGCTCGAAGAGTTCTCGCTAGAGAGCCACGTCAGGGCTGTCCGGGCGATCGACGAAGGCCGGTTCGACCGCGAGATAACCCCGGTAAGCGGCGTCACGACCGACGAGGGGCCGCGCCGGGACACCACGTTGGAGAAGATGGCCGAGCTCAAGCCACTCCGGCCGGGGTGGGAGCTCACAGCAGCCGTGGCGTCGCAGATCTCCGACGGCGCGGCCGCGCTGTTGATCGCCTCGCCCGCCGCGGTCCGCCACTACGGCTTCACCCCGAGAGCGCGAGTGCACGCGATGACGGTCACTGGCGCGGATCCGGTCTACATGCTCACCGGGCCGATCCCGGCGACAGAGCAAGCTCTGGCCAAGGGTCACCTCGAGATCGACGACATCGACGTGTTCGAGGTGAACGAGGCGTTCGCGCCAGTCCTGCTAGCCTGGTCGGCCGACACCGGGGCGTCGCTGGACAAGACCAACCCGAACGGCGGCGCGATCGCCCTCGGCCATCCGCTGGGCGCCACGGGCGCGATCTTGATGACTAAGCTGCTGCACGAGCTTGAGCGCACTGGCGGCAGGTACGGCCTCCAGGCCATGTGCGAGGGCGGCGGCCAGGCGAACGCGACCATCATTGAAAGGCTGGCCTAAACCTCCGGGCGCGGCGTGCCGGCGTCTTGAGAGCTGCCGAGATCTAGCCCCGTTCCCATGAAATATATCTCTCTAGTTGTAGGTTAACTCTAGACAGATGGTTAGGTAACCTGGGCAAGCAGGCTCAGGGCCATGCAACTGGAGGGTTTGGGCATGCAGCTCACATCATTCGACCCGTTCGCGGAGTTTCACCGGGTGCTCCGGACCGCGGATGGCTACGCGGCCATGCGGATGGACGCGATCCGGCGCGAGGGCGAGTTCGAACTTCGGTTTGACCTGCCGGGCGTCGACCCGGAGAGCATCGAGGTCACCGTCGACCGGGGCGTGCTGAGCGTCAGTGCGCGGCGGTCGGAGGAGTACACCGAGAACGAGAAGCCGTTCGTCAGGGAGCGCGTCATGGGCTCCTTCACCAGGAGGGTCCGGCTGTCCGACAGCGTGGACGCTGACAAGATCGCCGCGTCCTACGACGGCGGCGTGCTACGGGTCACAGTGCCGCTGACTGAGCGGGCGCTGCCCCGCAAGGTCGAGATCAGCACGCCGGCGAAGGCCGCTGTCACGGCCTGAGTTAGCGATGGCCTGCCGGGGCCCGTGCAGCTCGTTCGCACGGGCCTTCGGCCGGTAAACATAGATTCAGCAAGGCGCAGACCGGCGCGAGGCGCCGGAGCCAGCGGAATCGGCCGTGCAAGGGAGGAAGTTGTGGCATCGCTGCCGCTGGACGATGCGAACACGCCGTTGTTCACGGTCGGCCAGGTTTCGGAGATGCTGGACGTCCAGCAGGCTTTCCTGCGGCGGCTAGACGAGTTCCGCGTCGTGCGGCCGTCCAGGTCTGCTGGCGGCCAGCGCCGTTACACCAGGAACGAGGTCTTCATCGTCAGGTACGTGGTCGAACTCGCCGGTGGCGGCATGACGTTGCCAGCGATTCGCCGGGTGCTTGAGCTAGAGGCACGGGTGCGCGAGCTGGAAGCCGAGTGCGACGCACTGCGAATCGCCCTGAGGCAGGCCCGCGCTCGGGGCGCCGACACCTAATCGGCGGCCAGCGAGCTGAGGGCGCCCTCTGGGACGTGGCTGTCCTGCGTGGCGCGGCTCACGAACACCTGCGGGCTGATTGTGTGCAGCGCGGCGAGCATCTGGCCGAGTTCTTCGTCATGCGGCAATTCCAGGATGACATCGCCAGATAGCTCGGACGCAGCCCCCGCGCGAGGAGTCAGCTGGACGGTCCTGATCTTCTGACTGGACAGGACTTCGTCGAGCCGCGCGCGGCTGCGCGGATCGTCAGACAGGTTCACTCTTATCCGCCACATGGCCATCAAGCAGGCCTCCAGTCTGTGTTGAGCGTCCCTCGACGATGGCGTGGTCCCGTTGCCGAACTGATTCGGGCGGGTAACGAGGGCGTGAAATCGGCCGACCAGCGGCCTGGCTCAGCCAGTCCAGCCTGGCCGCGGCCGACGGCCTGGCCATGACACCGCCCCGCCACGTGCGCCACTGTTCGGAAACGTATCGGCCGAAGCTGAGTTCAAACTTTGGCCCGGTAGAAGTTCAGGTAAGACTTGGACGGAGTCGGTCCGCGCTGGTCCTGGTACCGCGAGCCGTAAACCGCAGAGCCGTACGGATGCTCGGCCGGAGAGCTGCAGCGGAACAGGCACAGCTGGCCGATCTTCATTCCCGGCCATAGCTTGATCGGCAAAGTGGCTACGTTGGACAGCTCCAGCGTCACGTGGCCGGAGAAGCCCGGGTCGATCCAGCCGGCGGTGGAGTGAGTAAGCAGGCCCAGGCGGCCAAGCGAGCTCTTGCCTTCCAGCCGCCCGGCGACGTCGTCCGGCAGCGTGATGACCTCGTAGGTGGAGGCGAGCACAAACTCGCCAGGATGCAGCACGAACGGATCGTCACCGTCCGGCTCGATCAGCCTGGTCAGGTCGGGTTGTTCGACGGCCGGGTCGATATGCGGGTAGCGGTGATTCTCAAACACCCGGAAGAACCGGTCGAGCCGAACATCGATACTGGATGGCTGGATCAGATCTGCCTCGTACGGGTCCAGGCGCACCCGGCCCGACTCCACTTCGGCCTTGATGTCGCGATCGGATAGCAGCACGACTTGCTAACCTACCCGTTCCGGTAGCATTGCGCGCAGTGTCCGGCCGGGCCGTCGTACCTTTGGTAATTCGGCGGCCGCACGTGGTCGGCCCTGCGGGTGTAGTTCAATGGCAGAACGTCAGCTTCCCAAGCTGATAGTGCGAGTTCGATTCTCGTCACCCGCTCCGTGTCAGCCGCTCCGAGATAAAACACCGCGGCAGCCGTGCATTCCCCGATCGGCTTGCCGGCGTGATCACCGCCTTCGCGCCAAGCCTATCCGCGCTCAAGCCCGCGCCCCTGCCGAGCATCCGTACGGGCCTGCCTCGACGTAGCGGGGTGGCTACCTGCGGAGCGTCGCGGCAAGACACCACAGCGGCGACCGCCGCGGCACACTCGCTGTCGTGCCCATCGGCGTCATCAGGTCGCGAAGAGCCGCCCCGCGTGCCCGGTGCCGTTCCGACTCACCAGCACGGCTACGGGATACTCGCGGAGTGAGCTTCGATCCTTATGCCCCGTACGGACCGGTCGTTGAGTCGACGGTCCGAGTGGTGACATGGAATGTCTGGGGACGGTATGGGGCCAGCCACGAAACAAGACAGGCTGGACTCGAAGACATCCTTGCCAAGGCCGCGCCGGACGTTATCTGCCTCATCGAGGCCTGGCGCCGCGGCGCATCGGACCAGGCGGAGCGGATAGCAGACCGGCTGGGTCTGCCATACCACCTCTTCGCTGGTGACTGGCAACAAGAAGACTGGCTATCAGGGATCGGGCTCGTCAGCCGATGGCGGATGTCTGAGCCGCAACGGCGCTCACTGCACGCTGAAGACGGCACGGGTCACGGCCAGGTGCTACACGTCACGATCAGCGGGGATCGAGGACCTATCCAGCTGTTCGCGGTCATGCTCGACTATCCGCTGGACGCCAGCGCCACCCGCCAAGACCAAGTGAGACAACTGGTCAGCTTCATCAACCAAGTCGCCTACCGTCGCGATCTGGTCATTGTCTGCGGTGACTTCAACGCGGGCCCGGACTCCGACGAGATCAGGATGCTCACCGGCCGTGCAGCCACGGCAGGGCCGGGCATGGTTTTCTACGACAGCTGGGAAATGGCCGGCGACGGGTCTGCGGGCTATACATGGTCGAACCGTAATCCGCTGGCTGCGGTCGGATTGTACCCGGATCGGCGGTTTGACTACATCCTCTCAGCCTGGCCACGGCGGGGTGGTGTCGGACACCCGGTCAGCTGCCAGCTACTCGGGAACAGGCCCGCCGCGCAGGAACAGATATCCGACCACTACGGATTGGTGGCTGACCTTCGTTATTAACCCATAACCAAGGCGTCCCCGATTACCGCAGCCTGCCGGCGCGGCCACACGCGATACTGCATCAGGAGTCTCGTGTTTGCCGGTCAGCACGACCACGCGACTTCGTGCCACGGCGTAGCGACGCCATCAGCGGACTGTCGGGACCGGGAACATTTCGATGGTGCCGGAATTGAAGTTGCCCAGCAGGACCTGGCCGGTGGCCTGATCGAGGGAGAGGTCGCGCGGGAACAGGCCTGCCGGCACGGCGCCCAGCAGCGCCGGCCGGTGCGCAAGCGCCGCCGCGATACTGACGACGCTGACGGTCTGCGGGACATCACTTCCCGTGCCCGACACCAGGCCGCGGTTGGAGTTAGCGATCAGCGCCAGCCGCCCGTCTTCGACCAAGAGCAAGCCGACCGGCTCGGATCCCACCCGCACCACTGCCCGCAGCGCATGGGCGGGATCATCTAGCAGAGCGGCAGCGGAGAAGCCCAGCAGCGCATTGGACTGCAATGCCGTCACCCACACGGTACGGCCGTCCGGCGACACCGCCACGCGAACCGGCTGGCAGCCGGCTGGCGCATCACCCAGTACCGCTCCGGCGTCAGCACCACTTTCGGCGCGGGCTGTATCGATGACCCACAGCCGTCCGTGCCGACCAGCGGCGCCGTAGGTCGTCACGTACAACCGTCCACCGCCCGGCGACATGGCTACGCCTACAGCGCCAGTCGCAAGCGGCACGATACCGACCGCGACCCCGCGAGCCGAGAAGCCACGACGCAGAGCCGTTGCCAGGTCAAACACGCTGAGGCCGCCAGTGGTCTCATCGGTGACGAAGACATACCGGTCATCGCCCGAGACGGCAACCTCGAACTGCCCCGCGCCGGCGTCGGTAAGCACCCCTGCCACCGGTTCACGACCGCCGTCCTCCAGCGCCGACACCCTGAGCACCGCCGTTGCGTTGTAGGCGGCCACCAGGAGCAACCGACCGTCATGGGTCATCGCCATCCCGAACGCGTAGTCCAGATTGCTCGGCAGATCAACCGTGCGGACCAGGCGCGGCGTTTGGCGGCGTAGTGAGATCACCGCGATCTCGCCGCCGGTGGCCGTGGAGACGGACGCGAAAGCCCATTTGCCATCTGCTGTACCAAGCACCGCAGTGGGGTGCCCTGGAACCGGCATGGTCACCGGCCGCCGTGCCGGCAGCAGCCTGCCAGCCGCCACGCTCGTGGAACAGGCCTCGCTCAACGCTGCGGTTGCCCGATGCGATGCAGCAGACGAGCAGGCGCCCAAGCTAATGACCGCGGCAGCTGACACGATCACGCCAACGCCCTGGCGAAGGCAGAGCCGGATCAACTGACAACCCGCCTCTCCGGCGTCAGCATTCAGACGTAACTCCGTTCTCCGGCACGCGGCGATCATACGCATCCAAACCGAGAGGGACCAGTCCGAATGGCATCGATACTGGCACCAATGGTGGACCGGCGCCACGACGCCAGCTGGGTCTCGGCGGAGTTAGAGGGCGCGCGATAACACGGCGGCCCTCCGCTAACCGATGAGTCTTCTGGGCGGCCGACTGCTGGCAGCAGCTGGTTGATGGTGATGTCGATGTCGCCGTTGGCTTGCTGCCAAGTGGCAAAGCTACCCGGTGCACTTGGCCACCGTCCAAGCGGCCAGCCGGGCACTTGCGGAATGGCCGCCCGGGTGCCGGGAGCCCAGCGTTTGCGGATGGCCAGACGGCAGTAGGGCGGCCACGGCCAGGGTAGCCCCCGCTAGAAGCGAGGTCGGCAACCGCAGCCTGATGATCGAATGGGGGCAGGCGCGTGTGTCCTTCATATCAAGCCACGAGACGTCGGACTTCCTCGCTCCCTTATGCCGACCTTGAGCGATGACGAGTCCCGCGCAATACTCGGGCAGAGCCGGTAGGGATGAGAAATACGCCGCCGTATCGAGAAGAATCAATTACTTCCAGCTAAATGGCCCGGCTGTGGAAAGAATACTAGGAAACGATGCGGTAAACGGTAGGCGTACCGTACGCAACTACTCCGCCCTATTCGATTAAGACAATTGGGATACTGGATTAGGGGTGGCTGGCTGACAGGGCTGTCAGGACGGTAAGCGTGATCGAGACAGCTGCCGCCAGACCGTGCAGTGCGATCAGCCGCGGCGGGAAGTCCCAGCCGGCCTCGTCGCGCTGCCCAGTCTCCCGCTTGGTTCTCGCCAGCCAGCCAAGTCCGGCACCGATGGTGACCACGAGAATGGCGAATGCGATCCAGGCGAGCGGCCGGTAGTGCACGAACGTGAACATGAACCAGCA
>JASHSO010000215.1 GCA_030038715.1 Streptosporangiaceae bacterium | reverse complement strand
GCCCTGGGCTACCGAGAACGAAGCCGCTACCAGGACTGTGCTCGGCGGCCGCGAACCACTCGAGGTCGTCAGCGCCCCGGGCGAGGGCGCGGCACGACCTGGCGGTGACTTCGGGTAGCAGCGCGACCCGCTGGAACCTGCCGGACTGGAAGCAGACCGGCCCATACAGCTCGGCGGAGTCGACGAAGTCCGTCGCGTTGGCCGTCGGTTGGTACGCGGCCGCGTCGATCACGGGCGACGGCTCGCCGGGTGGCTCGGCGAAGCTGAACTTGGCAACGACGTGGTCGACGCCGAACGAGCTGTCGGCGCACCGCAGCGCTGCCGTGATCACGTTGCCGTCGCGTTGCGCACAGATCCGCAGCACAGCCTCCCCGTCGTCCGGCACGACGACGGGCAGTTCCATCGCCACCGCGCTGGCGCGCCGGACTGGCCTGCCCGCCAGTACGGACGCCGCCTGTGCCAGGGCTTCGAGCGCGAGCACCGGCGGCAGGACCGGCATGCCGTCGATCCGGTAGTCGGTGAGGTAGACATCGGACTGCACGGTCAGCGTTGCCTCGCAGACAAGCTCGATGCCCGGGTAGTGGACGGTGATCCGCTCGAGGAAGCGACCTCCGTGCTCGAGCCCGGCGGCGCTCAGCTCGGCCGCCGCGAGCGCGGGTGCTGGCCGCGCTGCCGGTCCGCCGACCCGGCCGTGCAGCGCGAGCCTGGCCGGTAGGCCGGGTGTGGACATCGTCTTCAGCAGCAACCTTGCCGCCGTGCTGACGTCAACGGACGGCGTGCCAACTGCGGCGAGATCGCCCGCTAGGTCCGGGCGGTCGCCCAGATTGGCCGTGGACCAGGCAGGCATGTCGATGTGTACGGCGCGGCAGCCGTCGGCCCCGGCGGCGAGCTGCTCTGCTCGTCCGGCCAGCGCCCCGCTGGCCAGCGCATACTGGGTCCGGCCCGGTAGGCCATACCGTCCCGCCACCGAGCCGAACGTCAGGACGAGCCGAAGCTGTCCGGGCCGGACGCAGCCGACGAGCCGCTCAAGCGTGGCGACCTCGGCGACGACATGCTCGCTGATGGTCTTGTCAGCGAGGGCGCCAAGCGGGGTGCGCTCTGCCTGGCTGGCCGCGTGGGCGATGGCGGTCACCGGTCCCAGCCTGTCTTCGACCCGCTCCAGCGCAGCGGCCAGACTGGACGGGTCGGTGATGTCGATGACCTCGTAGCCAACCCGCGCCCCGGCCGCGCGCAGCCGCTCAAGCCCGGCGATGAGCTCGCTGTCGTCGGCGCTCGTTCCCCTTCCGATCACGGCGACGGGAGTGCCGCATGCCGCCAGCACCTGCGCCAGCACGAGCCCCGCGCCGCGCGCACCGCGGCTGATGAGCACGACGTCACTGGCCCCGAGCGGGAATTCGCCGGCCGAGGTCAGGGCTACCTCGGCCATCACCGGCTCGCTCAGCGTGCCGTCTGGCGAAACGACCAGCTCGCGGAACTCGCCACGCTCGGCCCGCGCGAATGGCTTGGCCGCGGCCGGGCCCTCAGCGCCTGGCGGAACGCGCAGCACGGTGAGGCCCATGGACGGATGCTCGGCGTGCAGCGTGGCGAAGAACCCGGTGAAGCCCGGGCTCGTGGTCAGCACGACAAGCAGCCCGGTTCCCATGGCGTCTCTGGCGGCCCGCACCGCCGCGGCGCGCGAGGCCGGGTCGGCCGGGTCGGCCAGAACGGCGAGCGTGCGGTCTGCGTCGTCGCCGCCGGCGAACGAGTCGCCGAAGTACGGCTCGATGGGGCTGCCCTCCGCGGCGTGTATCCGCCACGGCTGGCTAGCGGCCGCGGGGTCGGGCGCAAGGTCTGACGGGCGCAGCTCCTCGGCGAAACACCGGGCCCACGGCCCCAGCCCAGCCAGCGAGTCTTGTGGGAGCTGAGACTGCCTGCGCCGGGCCGCGGGTGCGGGCTCGGACTCGGCCGGAACCAGCTCGTTCCCGTCATTTTCCTTGATCACGTTCGGGTCGCTGACTGCGACCGAACTCGCCCCGGCCGTGCGGCTGCCGGGCTTAGCTGCCCGCACGGCGGCCTGGCACGGGCTGGTGATGAAGATCGGGTCACGCCAGATGTCAACGGGTCTGGCGGGCATGCCTGCGAACAGCGGTCCGGGTTGGCCGAGTGCGCCAGCGGCGAACAGGGCGGCGGCGCACCTCGCGCGGTTCATCGGGTCAGCAAGTCCGGACCGCAGGCTGACGGCGGGCACCTGAGTCGCCGCTGCCGCGGCCGCTACCAGCATCTGGCCGGGACCGGTCTCTAGGAGCAGGCTGGCGCCTTCGGCTCCTGCGCTGACCGCCTCGGCCAGCTTGTCGCCTTGGCTGAACCCGCTGCAGATGAGGGCGATCGCTTCGTCAACCGACGTGACCGGCCTGCCGGTCATGGTAGAGATCAAGCGGCGCCGTGCCGGGCCGAGACGGTATTTCCGCGCGATCGTCGTGCCAAGCTCTGTGGTCGCCTGGCGGTCGCCGTTCGGCTCCGCGGCCCGAGTGGCCTGGGTGTCGTCGGCGGCCTGGGTCTCGCCGCTAACCTCATGCTCGCCCGCTGCCGGGCGGGCCAGGAACTGTCCGCGCTTGGCGGCGATGTCGGCAGCCTCCGCCTCGCCGAGCACGCCGGCCCAGGCTAGGCCTGC
>JASHSO010000019.1 GCA_030038715.1 Streptosporangiaceae bacterium | reverse complement strand
GATGATGCAGGAGGTTGCGTGCCGCTTCGAGGCGGGCATCAGGGCTCATCCGCAGGACTGGCACATGCTGCAGCGCGTCTTCGTCGCCGACCTCGACCCCGAGCGACTCCGGCGAGCCGCAGGAACTACTCAGCGCTGAGGCAGCCGCAGCAAGGCAGCCGGGCGCTCCGATTGGGAACTTCTTTGGTTCCGGCCCGGATACTCAATCAAGCGTCCCGCGCCTCGTTGCCCTTCCGTCACGGCCAGGTTCCTTAGCCGCCACGTTGAACGGGCACAACCGCACCGAAGCCGGGCCCAGACGGGGCTGACCTTCCGCCATCATTGGCTCCCGGAAGGCGCTGATTACAGTGCAAAACTGGTGGTCAGGGGCGGGGTCGAACCGCCGACCTTCCGCTTTTCAGGCGGACGCTCATACCAACTGAGCTACCTGACCATGACGGCCACCAGGGTCCCGCAAGGACAAGGACCTGGCCGGCCGACCCGGCGGTCCTGACGGGATTTGAACCCGCGACCTCCACCTTGACAGGGTGGCGAGCACTCCGAGCTGCTCTACAGGACCAAATTATGCTGGCTTGCCGGGCCCTAGCTGGGCCTAGGCATGCGGGGCAAACCGCCTGCGCCCGACAGAGCCTATCACCGCCATCAGCGTCATCGAATTTCGCTTCCGGCAGCCACGGAACGCGCATCCGGCGACGCCGTCGGCCCTATCGCGATCTGGCCGACTCGGCAGGTCCAAGACCGCCGGCTTCACCCGGCCCCTGCCCGGCCGTGGCTGCAGTAGCCAGGGTAAGCGCGGGAGCGGCATCAGCCGACATAAGGCATGAACCAGACGACGGCAGGTGACTGGGTCCTTCTGACCGGTGCCCCCAACGGGATTCGAACCCGTGCCGCCGCCTTGAAAGGGCGGTGTCCTAGGCCGCTAGACGATGGGGGCTCGACGGTACGTCGCCGTCGGGGACCGGCCTCAGCATAGGGGACGCACGCCAACCTCCCGCAACGCGGGCTCATCGTGCAGCCACCCTTGGCCGCCGACAACCCCGTAGAGAAGCTGACCCCAACCCCCGAGAAGCCAGCCCGTCCGGTTTGCCCGGGGGACCAAATGGGCAACCGATCCGGTCTCCCGGCGACACCGGGACGGGTGGCAGGGCTCAGCTACCGGTCTTGTTGACCAACTTCTCTGCGATGGAACCCGGCTCGTTTTCCTCCGGGACGAGTACCCAGGCCACCACGTACGCCACTGGGCCGGGCCCCCAGAGGAACACGCCCACTACGAAGCCGATTCGGACCAGCACCGGGTCCAGGCCGAAGTAGTCGGCCACACCCGCGCAGACGCCAGCCACCCAGCGGCCCTTCAGCTTGCGTTCCAGCCTCTTGCCACCAGCATTCGCGCCGTTCATAGTCACCATCATGCCCGACTGAAGGACCCCCACGCCGCTCCTGGCAGCCGCGAACTACGCTGGCGGCCAGGCCAGCAGAGGCGAACAGGGGCCAGCAACGGCCAGGAGAGGAACGTCGCCATGCCGCGGACGAGCGAACCAGCCCAGACCGACCTCATCCGTGTCGACGACGAGCTCAGCGACGAGGAACGGCTGGTCCGCAACACCGTGCAGAAGTTTGCCGCTGACCGGGTCATGCCACACATCGCCGACTGGTTCGAGGCCGGGATCCTTCCCCGCGAGCTGCTGCCCGAACTCGGGAAGCTCGGCCTGCTCGGCATGCACCTCACCGGCTACGACTGTGCGGGCATGGGCGCGGTCGCCTACGGCGTGGCCTGCCGCGAACTAGAGGCGGCGGACAGCGGCCTGCGCAGCATGGTCTCAGTGCAAGGGTCGCTGGCCATGTTCCCGATCTGGCGATACGGATCGGACGAGCAGAAGGATGAGTGGCTGCCGCGGATGGCTGCAGGCGAGGCAGCAGGATGCTTCGGCCTCACCGAGCCAGATCACGGAAGTGACCCTTCGAGCATGAAGACGCATGCAAAAAGGAACGGGGCCGACTGGGTTCTTAGCGGTACCAAGATGTGGATCACCAACGGGTCGATCGCCGACATCGCCGTGGTATGGGCACAGACCGAGCAGGGAATCCGCGGTCTGCTCGTACCCAGGGGCAGCAGGGGCTTCACCGCGCGAAACATCCATAAGAAGCTGTCGCTGCGCGCTTCGATCACCTCGGAACTGCACTTCGACGAGGTCAGGTTGCCAGCCAGCGCGGTCCTGCCCGGCGTGACCGGGCTGAAGGGCCCGCTGTCCTGCCTGTCCGAGGCCAGGTTCGGAATCGTGTGGGGCGTCACTGGCGCGGCTAGGTCCTGCTTCGAGGCCGCTGCCGAGTACGCCAGGACCCGCGAGCAGTTCGGGCAGAAGATCGGCGGCTTCCAGCTCACCCAGCGCAAGCTGGCCTGGATGCTGGCCGACCTGCAGCGAGCGCAGTTGCTTGCGCTTCACCTTGGCCGGCTCAAGGAGGCCGGCACGATCACGCCAGAACAGGTCAGCCTCGGCAAGATGAGCAATGTCAGGTCCGCCATCGACATCGCCCGGCAGGCCCGGACCGTGCTGGGCGCCAACGGAGTCACGCTGGAGTACCCGGTGATCCGGCACGCCAACAATCTGGAGTCGGTGCTCACGTACGAGGGAACCGAGGACATCCACACGCTCGCATTGGGCCAGGCGATCACCGGAATCTCGGCGTATCGCTGATCGCCCGTTCTCGGCCAGCGCGCCGTCCGCTCTTACGCCATCGCTTGACGCTTGATGCTGAAACAGCAGCAGCAACTGTCGATCGATGACGTTCGCGGCAGGCACGGGCCGCCCCTAATGCCCGGAATGTTCGCTTTTTAGAACAGCCGAACGGAGGAAACTTAGTTGGCAGAGGCCCCAACCTGTCGGCCAGCGCGCGCGGCATTGGCGGCGATGCTCGACGAAGCGGCGGCCGGCAACTTCCCGGCTCCGAACGGCAACGTCGTGATCCTCCCGCAGCCTTCGGCGCGGGACAGCGGCGTCATCGCCTTCACCGGGCACACAGTGGTCTTCACCGACGCGGACCCTCACTGGGTGCGCAGCCACCTGGAGCCAGACGACCTCTCCGC
>JASHSO010000214.1 GCA_030038715.1 Streptosporangiaceae bacterium | reverse complement strand
GGCGCGCACACACAACCGCAGTCACCCCTAAGCCCTGATCGCCGCCCGCAAGCCGGACCATGCCCGCAAGCCGGACCATGCCCGCAAGCCGGACCATGCCCGCAGCCGCGGCGAGGCCCGCAGCCCGCGGCAAGGCCCGCAGCCGCGGCAAGGCCCGCAGCCCGGCCAGGTGAGCCTGACCGCCGCCCGCCCTGGCGGTGTGCGGCACCCAATCGCCCGGAGGCCGCACAATGGGAACGTGCGATTCCTGCGCGGCCTCCGGCAGCCCGTCCGGTATGCCGTGCTGCTGGCCGGCGCCGTCCCGGTGCTGGCGTTTCCTGCCGCCAACCTTGAGTTCCTGGCGTGGATTGGGCTGGTTCCGGGACTTGCGCTGATGCACGCCGCGGCTACCCGGCGCGAGGCTGTGGTGCGCGGCTGGTGGTTTGGCACGGGCTACCTGCTTGCCGCGATGTATTGGCTGGCGCCTAACCTCGGCCCCGCGCTCCTTCTCGTCGCCGTCGTGCTCGGCTTCCTGTGGAGTGCAGTGGGGCTAGCGGTCTGGTCTGTGCTGCGGCCACCGATCACGCTACTCAGGGCCATCGCGGCACTGGTCGTGGTGCCGAGCTCGTGGCTGGTGACCGAGTGGATCAGGTCCTGGCAGGGACTCGGCGGGCCATGGGCGGTGCTCGGCGCGAGTCAGTGGCAGCATCCTGCCATCCTGGCCCTGGCCGCCGTTGGCGGTGTCTGGCTCGTGACCTTCGCGCTGGTATTGGCCAACACCGGGATCCTGGTAGCGCTAGCGGCCAAGTCAGCCGCGGCACGCCTGGTAGGGGCGGCGGGAGCGCTGCTAGCGGTCCTGGCGGGTCCTGTCGCATTCGCGCTGACAGCACCTGCGCCAGTCGCGGGGCAGGTGACGATCGCGCTGGTGCAGCCGGGCATCCTCAGCGGAAACTACGCCAGGGTGGTGCGGGACGAGCAGCTGACTGCCAGCATGGCCCACCGGGCCGACCTGTTCGTGTGGGGTGAGAGCAGCGTCGGGTACTACCTTCCCAGCCACCCGGCCATGCTGGCGTCCATCGAGCACCTGTCCAAGTCGGCCGGAGCGCAGGTCCTGGTGGATCAGGACGCAGCCAATCCTGCCGGAGCGCAGACCAAGCAGGCGTTGCTCATCGCCAGCAACGGCATCGAGGGACGCTACGTCAAGACTCGGCTGGTGCCGTTCGGTGAGTACATCCCGTTCCGGTCGGTACTCGGCTGGCTGAGCAAGATCAGCCGGGCCGCGCCGCGCAATGTCGCCTCCGGAACCGGCGCGCACGACATCACCGCGACGCTCCCGGGCGGACGGCGACTGAGAATCGGGGTACTCATCTGCTTCGAGTCGGCCTTCCCCGACATGTCCAGGGTCGATGCCGATCATGGTGCCCAGGTGATCATCTATCAGACGTCGGACTCCACGTTCCAGGCGAGCTGGGCCCCTGCGCAGCACGCGGCGCTCAGCGCGCTGCGCGCGGCAGAGACGGGCAGACCCGTGGTCCAGGCCGCACTCACCGGGGACTCGGCGGCCTTCGACGCCCGCGGTCGGCTGCTCGCCTGGGCCGGGACGAGCTACCGGGGCGTCGTGCTCGCGCACTTGCAGCTCCCGCCCGCCTCGGCAAAGACGATCTACGACCGCCTCGGCGATTATGTCCCGTGGACTGCCACCGGCATCGTCCTGCTGGCCGCGGCTACGGGCCTGACTGGCAAGCGGCTTAGCCGCCGCCGACGGCTGGCCGGGGCCGCTGAGCCGCCGCCGACGGAGCAGGCCGACGTGAAGAGCGGCGCCGTGGCAGACACGCCTGGCTCGGCCACACCGGCCCAGCTTGACTAGGGCAGAGTCACGCGGGGAGCTGCGGCCGCTAGAGGTCGGCATGCGGTAGCGCGGGCCCCAGTCTGCAATCGGCTGCAGCGAACCAGCGGCTATTTGACGGATTATTCCCGTTACTCATCAGTAGTGACATAGCTCATAACGGGATGGGCGGTGCCGTGGCGCGGCGTTATTACCTCCAGATCCTCACTGGGGAACCGCCTACACCCTGGACTGACCGGTTCCCGTGCTAATGGCCAACGCCAGACCCGCATATGCAAAGTCGGCTTGGCCCGCCCTGAACCCGCGATGCACGCGATTGCACGTGCTGAGTGCGCTGCCAAGCCATGGCGTGCTCAACCCTGGCCCGGCCTGTGGCCGCCAGGCGGTGAGGACGCCTACGGAAGGACGCAGATGCTCAGCACTGACCGCCTGACCGAGACCACGCGCACCAACTGCAAGGCCCTGATCAGCGCCGGCGCCAGCCGTGTGACCGACAGCATCCGCTGCCACGGCCGAGCCTTTGTCTACGCTGGCGCAGCCGCGCTCGCCCTCACGGGTGCAGGTACCGGCATTGCCAGCGCCGCGACCGTCAGCACGCCCAGTGCAGAGGGGAGCACTGCCCAGGCCACACGGGTCCCGGCGAGCTGGGATCGGCTCGTGCTGCACGCCGGGCCGGCCACCGGCGTGGTGCAGGAAGAGGCGACGCTCGCCGCAGTCCCCCAGTCCGCTGGACGCAGTGGCGCACAGAACCGCACGGCGTCCTGGCACGGCGCTGCCAGGCGAGTCACGTGGGGAGCCGTGAGCGGCGCGCTGAACCGGCAGACCAATCCGGTAGCCGCCGCCCACCACGAACTGCCGGCGGCGGACAAGCTGCTGCCGGTCGGCGTGACAGGCACGCAGTCGTGGATGCCCATCAGCGCCAGCCAGTTCCAGGACGCCAGCACGATTGTGCGGCAGGCGCTGGACAAGAGGATGGGGGTCCGCTCGGCGGTGATAGCCGTGGCCACGGCGATGCAGGAGTCCAGGCTGGTAGACATTGACTACGGCACCGGTGACTCGCTCGGCCTGTTCCAGCAGCAGTCGGACATGGGCTGGGGCTCGCCGCAGCAGATATTGAATCCCGTCTACTCTTCCGACGTGTTCCTGAGTGCGCTGGGCCGCTACCAGGCCAGCGACCCCGGCTGGGCCGAGCAGCCGCTGTGGCAGACTGCCCAGGGCGTCCAGGGCTCGGCAGCCCCCTATGCCTACGCGCAGTGGGAGTCGGAGGCCGCCCACCTGGTTCAGCGGATCGCCATGCGGGTGGTCCGCTAACCGCCAGCCTCCCGGCTTCCGGTGCTGCCTGTCCCCCACGGGCATGCCGGACGCGCCACGGCCGGGCTTCCCCCGGCCCGAGCCGCCAGGCGCATGTGCCCCGCCCTCCCCGAGGGGGCGGGGCACAACCTTAACCGCTGTCAACAAGTAAGGCATCGCCGTCGAATCCACGCTCGGCTGCCTGGTAGAACATGAGACCATGCAGACCTTCCTGACCGACGCCGGTTACTGGGCCCTTATCGTGTTCGCCTTCCTCCAGGCGTGCTGCATACCGATCTCGTCCGAGATCACTTTCGGGTTCGCCGGTGTCCTGGCCTACGAAGGTCACCTCAGCCTCCCGCTCGTGATCGTGGTCGGCACGCTGGGCGAACTGGCCGGCTCCTCGGCCGCTTACGGCCTTGGCCGCCTAGGCGGGCGGCACGCCGTCGAGCGATTCCGCAGGTACTTGCTGATGACCAGCAAAGACGTCGAGCGCATCGAGCGGTTCTTTGCCGGTCGAGGCGCATGGTCGGTGGCGGTTGGCAGGGTTATACCGCTCATCCGCGCCTTCGTTGGCCTGGCGGCCGGCTTCATGGAGGTGCCCGCATTGTCGTTCGAGATCTTTAACCTCGTCGGCACTGCAGCGTGGGCGACTGCCCTGTCTGTCCTGGGCTACGAACTCGGCAGTGACTGGGCTAAGACATCGAAGAATGTGTCACACGCTACGGACGCCCTGGCCGCACTCGCGCTCGTGATGCTGGTCGCACTCATCGTGCACAAGGCTTATCAGATCAAGAAGGAGCGCAGGGCCGACCTGCAAGTTTCGAGGGAGGGAACGAGGCCTGCGGCGTCCGAGGCCGGGACATCGTCCGCAGCCGGACCGGGCAGCGCGGCGCCGAGTAACGCCGCGTCGGGACCACGACACGCCGCCGCCTCCCGGGCCAGGCCCCGTGACCCCATGGACAGCCCGGGTGGCTGACCGCCCCGACCTGCGCACAGCGGTGCGCTCGGCCGTGGCCGAGGCTGCGTGGTACCACACGGCGGTCTTCTACCAGGTCTACCTGCGCAGCTTCGCTGACGGGAACGGCGACGGCGTGGGCGATCTTGCCGGACTTCGCGCTCGGCTGCAGTACCTTCGCGAGCTAGGCGTTGACGCGATCTGGCTCAACCCCTGGTACTGCTCGCCGATGGCAGATGGTGGTTATGACGTAGCCGACTACCGGGACATCGACCCGGTGTTCGGCACGCTGGCGGACGCGGAGAGCGTGATCGCCGAGGCACACGCGCACCAGCTCAAGGTCATCATCGATATGGTGCCGAACCACTGCTCGAACCAGCATCGGTGGTTCCGGGCTGCACTTGCCGCTGGCCCCGGCTCGCCGGAACGGGCACGATTCTGGTTCAGGCCAGGCCGGGGCGAATCCGGGGTGCAGCCGCCGAACGACTGGCCTTCAAAGTTCGGCGGTCCGGCATGGACTCGGGTGATCGAGCAGGACGGTGCGCCGGGGGAGTGGTACCTGCACCTGTACGCCACCGAGCAGCCCGACCTGAACTGGGAGAACCGGGAAGTCAGGGCCGAGTTCGAGGGCATACTGCGGTTCTGGCTCGACCGCGGGGTGGACGGATTCCGCATTGACGTGGCTGAGGCATTGGTCAAGGACCCGGCGCTACCCGATGTCGCCACGCGGGCTGAGGGCAGCGGCATGCCCTGGGAAGATCAGGACGGCCTGCATGACATCTACCGGGACTGGCGGCGACTCATCGACTCGTATCCGGGTGACCGTCTGTTTGTCGGCGAATTCTGGCTCCGGCCGGTCACCAGGCTGCAGCCCTATCTCTCCAGCGACCAGCTGCACATGGCTTTCAACTTCGACTATCTGAGCGCGCCATGGGATCCAGCCCGGCTCCGCACGGTGATCGACGCCACCCTCAGCACCGTCGGCGCGGCCGCGTCCTGGGTGCTGTCCAACCACGACGTCACAAGGCACCTGACCAGATACGGTCGAGCGGACACTAGCCACGACTGGAGACGTGATCCGAGCACCGTCGACCTCGAGCTTGGCACCCGGCGTGCCAGGGCGGCCGCCCTGCTCTCGCTCGCCCTGCCCGGCAGCGTCTATCTCTACCAGGGCGAGGAACTCGGACTCTGGGAAGTCGATGACATCCCGGACGAGCTGATCGCCGACCCGCTGTGGGAGCGCACCGGCCACCTCGTCCGCGGCCGAGACGGCTGCCGGGTGCCGTTGCCCTGGCAGGCAGGGGCACCGGGATTTGGCTTCGGCCCGCCGGGCGCAGCTCCGCCTTGGCTCCCCCAGCCCGCCGGCTGGCGCGACCTCGCGGCTGATGCTCAGGCCGGCGTCCCGGACTCGATGCTCGAGTTGTACCGCGCGGCGCTGCGCATCCGCAGGTCCAGGAGACTGACTGTCGCCGACTCCCTGGCGTGGCTGGACGCCGGCGCGGGGGTGCTTGCCTTCAGCAGGAGCGGATTCAGCTGCGTCCTGAACACTTCTGGCCGGCTGGCGCGGATTCCGCCGTGCGAGGAGGTCTTGCTCGCCAGCGGGCCCCTGGTCGAGGACATGCTGCCGCCGGACACCGCGTGCTGGCTGAGCGCGAAGCCCAGCCCCTGACTACCCCGAATCCCGGTCGCAGCCAGCGGGAATGCCGCTCAGCCTGACTCAGCGGCAGAGCCGAGCTCGTGGCAGCAGCGCTCCCCTCCCGCGTTGCTGCCACGAGCGCCGGTGGCCACCACTGGCCAGATGGTCTGTGGAGGAGGCGGCCGGTCGCCTGATACGTGGAGTCATGACGGCGCCGTCAGCCGACCGGACGTCGGGGTCTGCTGTGTATCTGCGCGGCCGGCGCGTGCTCTGCAGGCTAAGAGAGTTTGCTAGATCTAGCGGCGGAAGTGGCGCACCGAGGACCAATGAAACCGGACAGTGGCGGCCAGCAGAGCACGAGCCTGTACTTTGGCGAGGGATGCTCCATCGCTGAGGCCCACGGCGATACAGGCGAGCAGCGCCAGCAGCACACGCGCTGCGCCAGGCACCGCAGATCCCGGAGAGGACCCGGATGCGCGACGACCCGACGGTCATCGACCTGGTCGACCGCGTGCGTGCGGGAGACCAGCAGGCGTGGAATGAACTTATCGAGCGGTATGCGCCGCTCGTGTGGTCCATCTGCCGCCGCTACCAGCTCGGCCGCGAGGACATTGACGACATCGGTCAGACCATCTGGCTGCTGCTGGTGGAGAACATCCGCAACCTCCGGGAGCGAGCCGCGCTGGCAGGCTGGCTTGCCACAACCACCCAGCGCGAGTGCTTCCGGGTGCTCCGGGCAACCCGCCGCAGCGACTTTGCCGGGCTGCAGCCGACCGGGCAGCTGCCCGCCGGTCCCGACGCCGCCACGATCGAGGAGGAGGTTATCGAGGCAGAACGCAACGCCGCGTTCCGCGCGGCATTCGCCGAGCTCCCGCGCAACTGCCACGAGCTGCTATCGATGCTGATCAGCGAGCCGCCGCCGAGCTACGCGCACATCAGTGCGACGCTTGGCATTCCCGTCGGCAGCATCGGCCCCACGCGGGCCCGCTGCCTGGACCGGCTTCGCCGCTCGCCGCACCTGGCAGCTTTTATCGACCGCTAGGGCGGGAACAGGAAACTCGACTGACACGGGGAGATGAGCACTGTGAACGATGGCATGGACGACGAGGAGCTGCTCGCTACCCTGCGGCAGGCGGTCCGCGCTCGTGAGGCAGTGCCGGATGAATTCGCGGCGGCCGGCAAGAACGCGTTTGCCTGGCATAACATCGACGCGGAGCTTGCCCGGCTGACCTATGACTCGGTCAGCGACTCCGGTACCACGCCTGGCACGCGCGCAGAGGCAGCGTCCATCCGGGCGCTGACGTTCACCTCCACGCACGCAACCATCGAACTCGATGTCGCGCGCGACTCGATCGTCGGCCAGCTCGTCCCCGCTCAGCAGGCGGTGATCAGTGTTTTGCCCAAGGCAGGCGCGGAGGCAGACGTGACTGCCGACGAGATCGGCTGTTTCTCGATAGATCCCATCCCGGCAGGCCCGTTCCGCCTGCGCTGCAGGACCGTCGACGGCTTCGAGATCAGTACGGGCTGGATCACGCTGTAAACCAGTGAACGCCAGCTTCACGCCGCGCCAAGCGAGACCAGCGACATCGCCGCAGCGCGTTGCACCGGGTCGGCGGTGAACTCGCACCTGACGCAGCACATGGCCGCACCCAGCGATTGTCCCGCGCGCAGGCACTGATGCAGCCTGACCATCAGCGGCACCACAGCTTGGTCATTGAGCGGGACAACACCGGCGACGATACCGGCCGTGCCCAGGGGCATTAGGCTGCTGTTGAGGCCGAGGAGCTCATCGGCGCCAGCCGGCGCCAGCGCACCAGAATCACAGCTGGACAGGACCAGGCGATATGGCGCACGGTTCAGCTGCTCGAAGTCGTAAACGGTCAGCGGCCCGTCGTGCATGCGCAATGAGGAGAACAGCGGACTATCAGCGCGGAATGTCCCGTGCGCTGCGACGTGTCCCAGCCACGCCCCGTCGAGCGCAGACAGCACGGCGCCGGCCGTGGCCTGTACCCCGGACAAGACAGTGACGTCGTCATAGAGCTCAGCGATCAGCGGCACCTCGGCGCCGTTGCTAGCCAGGCCGGGACCGCACGCCAGAGCAACTCGCCGCCGGGTGGGCACCGGAACGGCACACGCCCGCATCCAGGCCGCCGCGGACGGCGCGACGCTGAAGACGCGCTCGCCGAGGGCTGGCAGCACCGCCCACGGGATCGCGTGCAGCTTGCCCGGCGGAACGACGACGGCTGGCTCGTCGCGCAGCACCGCGGCGGCACGGCCGAGGATCGCACTCTGCAGGTCAGGTCCGGCCGCCCGAAGGATGGCCGTGGCGCTGCCCGGATCGTCACCGGTCCTGGCCCGGGCCAGGCGCCGCAGCGCAAAACGCGCGAAGTCGGCTGCGCGCATGGCGTCGCGTGTGCTACCTGCGACGTACTGACGGACCCGACCCGAGCCGCAGACGAGCACGTGCAACGCGCCATCGATGTCGATGATCTCGATAAGCGTGGTCGATCCGAGCTGATCAAGCAGGGCTGTGATGTCGCATGTGGCTCGACATGCGGCCGGCCCGCCCCGGGTACGCAACGACCCGGCTCGGACGGCTTCCTCCAGTCGCAACTGCTCGCGCTTGAGCGCAGCGGTCGGCGCACCGCGCCTCCTGGCTTCCTCAAGCCGCGAGCTGACCTGGCGCAGCGCCGCGAGGTCTGAGGTGAATCCGCTTTCCACGGGAGGCCGCACAGGCGGGACGGCCAGTGCGGTGGCGCGCCATCGCTCGCTCCAGTCCAGCAGCAACCTTGGCCGACGCAGTGCCGCTGCCTGCCGCTGCGCGAGCAGGGCAAGCTCCGCGCCATGGGCGGTGGCTTCGGCCCTGAGCTCCGACGCGCCAAGGGTCCATCGGTGCTGGTCCAGAACTTCGAGCCCGCGACGGCACGCCGCTAGAAGACGCCTCGGATCGGCATCAGCCTGCGCGCGAAGCGCCTCGCTGAGCCAGCCGACGACCCGCGGCATCGCCGGGCCGCTCCGCCGGCCGGCCGCCGCGATAGCCAGGTGACGATCCGCGTCGCCGCGCCTGCCGAGGTCCAGTGCCGCGCGCCCGGCCAGCAGGTGCGCCTGCTTCGCCTGGCCAGAGCCGAGCGCGTCCAGCCGGACAGCGACGCGCTGCGCCGCCGACAGCAAGTGACCCGACGCTGGCCCTGCCGCATACTGCGCCCGGAGGAGTATCAGTCTGGCATGTGCCTGCCACCAAGCGCTCTGCTGAGACCGGAACAGGCGGTAGGCAGCCTGGGCCCGATCCAACGCGACCTGCGGCTGGTCGGCCGCCAGCGCGCAGGTGGCCGCCGTCAGCAGCAAGCCGGCCTTTCTGGTGGAGCGCCCGCGCGACTGCTGGATATCGAGCACTGCGGCGTCGGCCTCGGCTAGCGCGTCGGCAGCCAGGCCGCCCGCCAGGAGCACGCCGCATCGCACCTGGCTCAGGGATGGCGCCGGCACGTCGAGCAGCCGGTAGCGCGCGGACGCCTCCGCGATCAGCGACAGCGCTGTTGGAAGGTCGCCGGCCAGGAAGGCGCCGTTGGCGCGGTTGACCACCATATGTCCTGATTCAAGTCCGTGATCCGTCTGGCTATACAGGTCACCGGCCGCCGCGAAATCTGCATCCGCTCGGCTTAGCGACCCGAGCTCCAGGTAAACCAGGCCGCGAGCGTCGAGCGCGCGCGCGGTCCAGAGCGGATCGTGCGCCCCCTGCAGGACTTGCACGGCACACCCTAGGTCCGCTAGCGCCTCCTCGTATCGCCCGAGATACCACAACGTGGCACCGCGGCGGTGCAGGACCCCTCCGAGCAGGTCACCGCTGGACAACTCGATGGCCCGGTCGTAGGCGGCTAGCCCATGTCCGGTCCGGCCGGCGTGCACCAGCGCCGCTCCGAGCGAGCCAAGCACATCGGCTTCACGCTCCGTTGAGCCGGTGCGGCGGGCTAGTTTCAGCGCG
>JASHSO010000213.1 GCA_030038715.1 Streptosporangiaceae bacterium | reverse complement strand
ACCTCGAACCCCTCCTTGCGCAGCATGTAGGACAGCGCGTCGCTGAACGATTCCTCGTCCTCGACAACGAGCACCCGAGTCACTTGGCCGCCTCCCTGACCTGGCGCGCTTCGTCATCGGCTCTACCGGACGACACGGTCAGCCGCGGCCGCAGCGGCAGCCGAAGTGTGAAGGTCGAGCCGCCGCCCTCCCTGCTCCAGACGGTGACGCTGCCGCCGTGGGCTGCCGTGACGTGCTTGACGATGGCGAGGCCGAGTCCGGTGCCGCCGGTCGCGCGGGACCTCGCGGGGTCGACGCGGTAGAAGCGCTCGAATATGCGCTCGCGATCCCGCTCCGGAATGCCGATGCCCTGGTCGGTTACGCCGATCTCCGCCGTCCAGCCTCCGACCTTCCTGGTCGTGACCAGCACCTTGGTCTTGTCCGGGCTGTAGGCGACCGCGTTCTCTAGCAAGTTACGCAGGGCAGTGACGAGCAGGTCCTCGTCGCCCAGTACACAGATCCCGGTCTCGCCCGAGACTTCCAGGGAAATGCCCCGGGCACTGGCGCGCATCCGGCAGCGGTCGAGCGCCTCGGCGACGACATCGTCGAGCTGGACCGGGCTCGGGTCCGTGACAGGCTCAGCAGCCTGAATCCTGGACAGCATGATGAGGTCCTGCACCAGGTCGGTGAGCCGGGACGCCTCCTGTCGCATCCGGCCGGCGAAACGCAACACGGCCTCCGGATCGTCGGCCGCTTCCTCTACGGTCTCCGCAAGCAGCGCCAGCGCTCCGACTGGCGTCTTCAGCTCGTGGCTGATGTTGGCGACAAAGTCGCGGCGAACCTCGTCGACCCGTCGGCTCTCTGTCTGGTCCTCGGCGAGCAGCAGGATGAGGCCGCCATCACCGACGGCGGGCCCGAGCGGCGCGACGCGCACGGCGAAGCTTGTGGCCCGGCCGTTGAACCGCGACGTCATGATGTCGATCTCGCCCTCGCGAGACATGCCCTCGCGGCGCACCTGGCGGGCCAGCGCCAGCAGCTCGCCGACAACGAGCCTGTCCCCGTCGATCAGGCCGAACTCTCTTGCGGCCGCGCTGGAACTCAGCACCCGATCGTCGCTGTCCAGGACGACGGCGGAGGACAGCAACACCGCCAGGACCGAACTAACGCCGGGAGGCAGCTTGTCCGGCGGCGCGTCGGCGGTGTTCACAGGGCCGTCGGGGCCATGGCCGACCTCAGCGCGGCCATTGTCTGGCATGTCGGCAGACATGACTCCTCGCACCCCCAAGTCCACAGCCTTGATGGTATTTGGCTGACGCGGGTTTAGCCCACTCCACAGTGGCGCTTGCCTGCGGCTATTCCCCCAATGTTCGCCTCTGCGACATACGCCGTTTCAGTGTCAAGTGCCTGGCAGGCGTCCGCGCTGGGTGCTATCTGCCCTGGTTCCGCACCACTTCGGCGGCTTGTGCCGCGGCTTCGGGATCGAGATAGCGGCCGCCCGGCAGCACCGGCCTGAACCGGTCATCCATCTCGTACACCAGCGGCATCCCCGTGGGGATGTTCAGTTCAGCGATGTCGGCGTCGCTGATGCCATCTAGGTGCTTCTGCAGCGCTCTGATCGAGTTTCCGTGCGCGACAACGAGGCAGACCCGGCCGGCTGCGAGGTCGGGAATGATCGTGTCGTGCCAGTAGGGCAGTAGCCGCGCCAATACGTCGCGCAGGCACTCGGTCCTCGGCAGCAGTTCGTCAGGCAGCTCGACGTACCGGCCATCTGCCGCCTGGGACAGCGGATCGTCGTCTGGAAGCGGCGGCGGCGGTACGTCGTAGGAGCGGCGCCAGATCATGAATTGGTCGTCGCCGTACTGTTCCCTGGTCTGGGCCTTGTCCTTGCCCTGCAGCGCACCGTAGTGCCGCTCGTTCAGCCGCCACGAGCGCCGCACTGGGAGCCAGGCCAAGCCAGCCACGTCCAGCGCGATGTTGGCTGTCTCGATAGCCCGGCTGAGCACCGAGGTGTGCACAATGTGGGGCCGGAGTCGCGCGGCCGCTAGCTGCTCTCCGGCATGAGCCGCCTCGGCTCGGCCGCGATCCGAGAGCGGCACGTCCACCCAGCCGGTGAACAGCCCCTTGCTGTTCCACTCGCTTTCGCCATGCCGGATGAGGATCAGCGTGCTCATGCCCGCGATCCTAGCCGCCGCGGCCGGACGGCCTTCGGGGCGCGAGTACCGAACCGCCCTAGGCAGGCCGGGAACATGCCGGCCTGGTCAGGGGTTGCTTCATCGGGAGGTGCATGCCCTGTGCCGCGACGCTATCCCCGGCGGATCGCGACCGTCAGCGTTCATACCTCGCCGCTTGAACAGCCGGGTACCGGTGATGCAGGCGGCCTCAACGTCTATGTGGTCGAGGTAGCCAAGCGGCTAGCGGTCAAGGGCGTCGAGGTGGACATCTTCACCCGGGCAGTCTCGCGCGATCAGCCGCAGGTTGCCGAGCTCGCACCCGGCGTTCTGGTCCGGCACCTTGCGGCAGGACCTTTCGAGGATCTCGATAAGGCCGATCTTCCGGGCCAGCTGTGCCAGTTCACCTTCGAGCTGCTGCGCACCGAGGCGGCGCATGCCCCTGGCAGGTACGACCTGGTACACGGTCATTACTGGCTATCGGGCCAGGTCG
>JASHSO010000018.1 GCA_030038715.1 Streptosporangiaceae bacterium | reverse complement strand
ACCGTCAGTTGGCATGTCGCGAGCCTACACAGTCTCCTGAGATAACACAAATTAGTGTTATAGCAGATGTTTCAGTCGGTCAAGCGGCTGCAATGGCTAGCCAGGACCCGGTGCCCGGTTTGGCTAGGTCGTTCCCCCCTATCTCGGCGGTGCCGTTCGGGAGACGGGCGAATCCTAGCGGCGCGATCGGAGCCAGCCTCGCGGCGGGATCTGCGGCCAGCGAGTAGATGCGCCGGAGCCTGGGCCGCACTTCCAGGTGTCGCCGCTTGAGGTCGAGGATCAGTGCGGCATGGGCTGGCGTTATGGCCTCGCCGCCATCGGCGGCCAGCGTGTAGCGCTGAAAGAGCACCTGCTGGCCGCGCGGTACCGGGTTCGCGCGCAGGTGCTCCCGCCAGCTCGCGGCGACAGGGTCCGCGGCGAGTAGCCAGGCCGGCACGGAGGTCGCCTCACACAGGCACTGGAACGCAGCGGGAGACCCGTCTGGGTCGCGCGCGACACGGAACGCTGACGGCATCGTGTCCCACCAAGACCGCATCACAGCGACAGCCCCGGCTGGCAGGTGCGCGCAGGCGATGGCGGTCACCTGGGCCTCGTCGGCCGGCTGCGCCGCGACCGAGTCGGGGGCGATCCGCGCCTGGCTCGGTCCGCCGCGCTAGGCCTGCGCGAAGGCACCGGCGGGCACCGCGACTCGCTAGCCCCGCCGGTCGACCTCCTCCGGCAAAGACCGCATCCGCTTGCTGCGGCGCTCGATCGCGATCAGTGCACCGGCATCGAACGTAATAGCGCTGGTGACTCGACACCTAGCGCTTTGCGAGCCCACGGGTAGTCTTCGTCGCTCGGTTGCCCATCCTCGGCCCGCATGTCGGCCACCGGGCGAGTGATCGACCTGGTCCGCGGCCGACTGCGCCGTGGCATCGGCGACGTAACCAGAGACAGAGGCGGCCCGGCAGGTAGCAGGTCGCCACGACCGTCAGTGGCATCCCGGCGCGGGTCGGTACGCCATTCTGCTGGACTCAACTGTGTCCGCCTAACTCGGTGCAGTTTGTCCGCATGTATGACATGCTGAAGTGCTCAGCGCTGACTGCGGCCTGCGGCTCGGCGGCTCGATCAGCCAGTCCATCGCGGTGCACGCGCCGGCCCGATTACGCGATGATGCCGCTGCGCCGCCACCCGGCGGTGCCTTTCATTGCACGGGCATGGGAACTCCGGCATGCCATGACCGCCTGCGATGCGCTGTCCGCGGCCCTGGCGGAAACCCTCGGCTGCCCGCTAGTGACCTGCGACCGGAAGCTGCATGGCTGCGGGCACCGTGCCGAAGTCATCCTCGTGGGCTCGGGCACGGCTTGACCATGCCAGCCTCGGCCGCGCCGGTGCCGAGCCCTTCGCTGCTGCTCAGACCGCTCGAACCTCGGCGAGGCGCCTGGCTGCGAACTGGTCGGTTCCGCTGGGGTCCCAGCAGGCAGCGGCTTCCCAAGCGGCCCGCGCTTGCGCGGCGGTGTCGTACGCGCCGTCATCCAGACCGGCGGCGTTGTGCGGCAGTGCCAGGTCGAGGTCAGGTACGTCGACATGTGACTCGTCCCAGTCGATGATCGCGACGCGATCCGGCGTCAAGCGGATGTTGCCCGGGTTGGGGTCGCCGTGAACGACGCATGTCGTGCGACCGGTGAGTCGCGCCCACGCTGCTCGGCATCGAGCGACACCTTCCGGCGGCATCGCGCCAAGGTCGACCTTCGTCCCGGTTTCGGCGTGCAGAAGGTCGGTTGACGATCGCCAGCCCGGGCGCTGTGGCCAGCCGTGCGTGAACCGGTGCAGCTGGCGGAGTGTGTCGGCGACGCGACGCCAGTCGGCTTCGGTCTCGGGCGGTCCGCCCTCCACGTAGGTCATTACCACCAGACCGTCGGCGAAGTATCGGCCGTCCGCAGTCGGGATCGGCACAGGCACCGGCATCCCTTGACGGTCGAGGTGTCGCAGCAGGTCGGTCTCCCATGCCAGATCAGCGTCGCTGCGTCTGCTGAGACGACCGACTGCGAGGTGCCCGTTGACGCGCACGCTCGACACCTCGTTGACGCCAACTCCGCCAGTGAGTGGTTCGAGGCGAACAACGTCGTCACCCCACTGCTCGAGTACCTCCCATCCCACCGGCCACATCCTCGCAGACGGTCATGAAGCGCTCGACGAAATTACGAGCCCGTCTTCAAGGCCACCCGCGAGACCTGGTTACCGCAGGTCGCCGGATGTTTCCCCTGGTGGTGGCAGGTGTTGTGGTGGCGGGTGTTGTGGTGGCAGGTGTTGTGGTGGCAGGTGTTGTGTGGCAGGTGTTGGGTTCGAACCAACGTAGGCTGAGCCGACGGTTTTACAGACCGCTCCCTTTGGCCACTCGGGCAACCTGCCTGGCGCCGTCCCGCAGGACGGGCATTGAGAAGGATAGCGGAACGGGCCCGGTGGTTCACGTCAGCCCCGGCTTGGGCCCGGAGCCCGGCGGGTTCGTGGAGTCCTGTGTTCTCGGTGGAGCACGGCGACCCATCGGAACCTGCCGTCTGGGAAACCGGCCGCAGCGGCTTGCCGGGCACGCTACGACTGGCGGCGATAGCCTGATGCGGTGGCAGGAGAATCCTCATTCGACATCGTCTCGAAGGTCAACCATCAGGAAGTCGACAATGCCCTGAACCAGGCGGCCAAGGAGATCGGCACCCGGTTCGACTTTCGCGGCGTCGGTGCTTCGATCGCCTGGTCGGGCGATCACGCCGTCGAGATCAAGGCGAGCAGCGAGGAGCGGGCCAAGGCGGTGCTGGACGTCTTCAAGGAAAAGCTCGTCAAACGCACCGTCTCGCTGAAGGTGCTGGACGTCGGCGAGCCAAAGCTCTCAGGCAAGGAGTACCGCCTGCACGTCGACCTCAAGGAGGGCATCTCCCAGGACGACGCGAAGAAGATCGGCAAGATCATCAGGGATGAGGGGCCCAAGGGCATCCGCACGCAGGTTCAGGGAGACGAGCTGCGGGTCTTTTCCAAGAAGAAGGACGAGTTGCAGGCGGTTCAGAGCCTCATCAAGGGCAAGGACCTCGACCTTGCGCTGCAGTTCGTCAACTACCGCTAGGACCGCGGCCCCGCAGCCACTGACCGGCGTACTTACGGAGAAGACCAGGCCTGATCAGTCAGCTGGGCAAAACCACGTCGTGCCAGAGACCACCGTTCAGGTCAAGGCCGTTCCCGCTGGCCTCGCCGGGCCTCGTATCGCCGATATAGGTATAGAGCGGGTGGCCATCATAGGTCTCCTGCAGCGAGCCGCCCGCGCGCCGGATGGTGCCCAGCGTCCCAGTCACCCCGCTGGCCGCGCGGTCGGGCCCGGGAACCGGCGGCCAGTACTGCGCACAGGAGCCGTTGCACACGGACTTGGTCGGCGTATCCGGTGCAAACCAGTACAGAGTCAGCCCCTTGGCGTTGGTCAGGACGGTCTTCCCGCCGATGGTCGTGGTCCTCAGCACCGACCCAGCCGAAGCAGTCGTGGGGGCAGGCACGGAAGCTCCGGCAAGCGCACCGCCGAGCAGGCCGAGCGCGACCACCGCAACGACCGCCGAGCCGATGCACGCCTGCCCGACGCTCACGCTGGGCATACGCGCCTTCAGGCCGGGAACGAGTCCGGCCTCGGAACTG
>JASHSO010000212.1 GCA_030038715.1 Streptosporangiaceae bacterium | reverse complement strand
ACTCGCCGTGCCCGATCGTGATCATCCGCAACGGCGTGCCGGGCTGAGCGGACTTCTCCGCGGCAGGCCGAGGGGGCCGCAAGAGGCCGGCTCCGGGAGGTGACAGCCATGAACGCGACAGTGCGCGACGTAATGACCACGCGGGTCATCGCGCTGCGGAGAGGGGCCGAATACAAGGACATCGTCGGCGTGCTGCGCGAGTACCGGGTGAGCGCTTGCCCCGTCGTCGACGACTTCGGCCGGGTCCTGGGCGTGGTGTCCGCTGCCGATCTGCTCTACAAGGAGACCGAGCCGGACAGACCTGCGGCGCTACTCAGGCTGCAGTGGCGCCTGGATGAAGAGTACAAGGCCAGGGCGGTCACGGCCGGCCAGCTGATGACCTCGCCCGCCATAACCATCCGGCCGGGAGCGCTCGCGATCGAAGCGGCAAGGATCATGCAAGACCGGCGGATCAAGCGGCTGCCGGTCGTCGGGCGTGACGGAAGTCTCGTCGGCATTGTGAGCCGGTCTGACGTGCTCAGCGTCTTCGAGCGGCGGGACGAGGAGATCTGGCGCGAGGTTACCGAGGACGTCATCGGCGCGGTCTTCGGGCTGAAGGCCGCCGACTTCGAGGTGACCGTACGATCGGGAATCGTGACGATCTCGGGCTCTGTCGAACAACGTCGGGTCGGGCTGAGCCTGGTGTCACATGTCCGGCATGTCGAAGGAGTCGTCAGTGTCCGGAACCGGCTGAGCTTCGACGCGGAATGATCTTCCAGCCCGGCTATCCGGTGACGCGGATGCGACGGCCGCTAATCTGGCTCGGCACGAGCCGGACGTAAGTGTCGAGGCCGCCGCCGGCCCAGGGGTCAATGCCAAGCGCCCTGGCCCGCTTCAGCCCGGCAGCGTCGGTGATGATGCTGGCGTGGCCCGATATCAGCACGCTCCAGCCTTCGCTCAGCGCGTCGTCGAGATGGTCGACGTCGAACGACACGTGGTGCTGGTGAACGGCATCGGCGACGATGCTGTCACTGGCAGTGCGGAAAACGACGTCGTCGCCCTCCATGCGGTAGTTCACCGGAATTGCCATGGGGCCCCGGTCCGGGTCGACGAAGAGGAAGCGGCCGACGCCACCGCCTGCCACGTAGGTCAGGCACTCCTTGGTCGTCAGGTCTTCCAGAACGGGGTTTTTGGCCGCCTCGCGCTGGCCCGGGGGCAGGCTGACCGCCGCACCCGACAGGTCCTCGCGAGACACGTCGAGGGCGGCTGCCAGCCGCGTCAGCGTCGCCTGCGTCGGGTTGGGGGCGGGCGTGGTTTCCAGGTAAGTCAGGTACTCCGGTGACATGCCGGCCCGGTCGGCGACTTCTGCGCGGCTGAGTCCGGACCGCTCGCGCTGCTCGGTGACACGCCTGCCTAGATCGCTGGCGCCGATGGGCGCATCGCTGCCCATGCTTGCTTCCACGCAGCCAACTCTACGGACATCGGTCCGCCGGGGAAGGGCCGTTGGGCCCTGTTGACCGGGCCGGGCCTCGCCGAACCTGCAGGAGGGGTGATGCACCATGGCCTCAACTGCAGGCATCGAACTTGGCCAGGCAAGAAGAGACGGTACCGTCGCCGCGACCGTGACCGATCTGGGGGGATTAGTCGTGCATGGGGCCGTTGACCCGGCAGCCGCTCCGGCCGCCCTGCCGCTGAGCCTCGACGACGTGGCCTTCGTGGTGTCCGTCGCGGGCCGCGCGCCCTCGCTGCACAACACCCAGCCATGGAAGTTCAAGGTCCGAGGCAACGTGATCGAGCTGGTCGCTGACACCAGCAGGCTGCTGCGGCACGTGGACCCGGCGGGCCGGGAACTGACGATCAGTTGCGGGGCCGCGCTGTTCGGGCTGCGGCTCGGCCTGCGCAGGCTCGGCTATATTCCCGGCGTCGACGTGCTGCCGGACGCGGCCGCGCCGTCCCTGATCGCCCGGGTTCGCCCCATTGGCCGCGCGGCCACTACCCGGGACGAGGCCGAGTTGCTCGCGGCGGTGCCACACCGGCACACCCATCGCGGTCCGTTCACGGGCGGCGAAGTGCCTTCCCGGCTTTTTGCCTTGCTGACGCTGGACGCCGCGGCCGAAGGCTGCGAGCTTGTTCTGATCGAGGACCCGGTTTTGGTAGGCGACTTGGCCGTCCTGGTGTCGGCGGCGGCAGCCGAGCAGCGGCGCAGTGCACAGATTGCTGCCGAGCTCCGGTGCTGGGTTGTGCCAGCCGGAAGCCACCGGGGCGACGGCGTGCCCGCCGAGGCTAGGCTGGAAGGATCGGACCTGGCAGCCGCTCAGCACGGCGTTCCGCTGCCCCGGCAGGAAGGCTGCAACGCGCACGACAGCCTGCCGCAGCGCGACTTCGGCCTGCCGGGCACCGAGCAGGCCGGCGGCATGCCGCCTTCGATGACCGCAGTGCTGGCCACAGCGGGCGACACAGCCGCCGACTGGGTTCGGGCTGGCCAGGCATTGCATCGGCTGCTGGTGCACGCTGCGACGCGGTGGGTGTTCGCGCGGCTGCAGTCACAGCCGCTGGAGTCCGCGCGTCACCGCGACCAGGTGCGCGCGCTGCTCGGACTCACCGGGGTACCGCAGATGCTGCTGCAGCTCGGCAGGGCGAATTCGGCCCCGGCGACCGGTCGGCGGTCGCAGGGTGACGTCATGGCCGACTGACGGCGCTAGACACGCCAGGAGGACAGATGCGGGCATGGGTCGTGAGCCAGGTCATGCCTATCGATGTCGGCCCGCTGCGGCGGGTCGAGCGCGATGAGCCGCAGCCGGGGGCCGGACAGGTGCGGATCCGCATCAGCTGCTGCGGCGTCTGCCGCACCGACCTGCACCTGGCCGAGGGTGACCTGCCGCCGAAGCGGCAGGGCGTCACGGTCGGCCACGAGATCGTCGGTCATGTCGACGCGCTGGGGGAGGGTGCGACCAGGTTCGCCGTGGGTGACCGGGTCGGCGTTCCCTGGCTGGCGCACACCGACGGAACCTGTGCTCTATGCCGCCGCGGCGCGGAGAACCTGTGCTTGCAGCCGCGCTTTACCGGCTGGGATGTCGACGGAGGCTATGCCGATGCCTGCCTCGCAGCGGAGGGCTACGCCTACCGGCTGCCCGAGTCGCTCGACGACGAGCATGCCGCACCGTTGCTCTGCGCGGGCATCATCGGCTACCGGGCGCTGCAGCGCGCCGCCGTGCCGCCGGGCGGGCGACTTGGCATCTACGGCTTCGGCGGCAGCGCCCACATCACCGCGCAGATCGCGCTGCACCAAGGCATGCGGGTACACGTGCTGACCCGCGGCGAGGGTAACCGCAAGCTCGCCGCGGAACTCGGCGCCGACTCGGTGGGTGAAGCAGCGGACGCTCCGCCCGAGCCGCTGGATGGCGCGATCCTGTTCGCTCCCGCCGGTGAGCTCGTACCGGTGGCACTGCGAGCACTCGACCGTGGCGGGACGCTGGCCATTGCCGGGATCTGGCTCTCGGACATTCCGGTGATCAACTACGCCGACGAGCTGTTCCAGGAGCGGCAGGTCCGCAGCGTCACGGCTAACACCCGCGGGGACGGGGCGGAGTTCCTGGCGCTAGCGGCGAGGTTCGGCATCCAGCCCACGACCGTCGCATATCCGATGGCGAGCGCGCCGCAGGCACTTGCCGATCTGGCGCACGGCCGGTTCAGCGGAGCCGCGGTCCTGCACAACTGACGGCACCGTGGATCAGCCGGGTGCTGGGCGGACCGCGTGGGCGCGTTGCGTGGTGCGCCGGGCGGGCGCACGGCCGGCTGGCTGGCGGGCCCGGATCACGTACTGAGCCGGTGGTATGTCGAGCTTCACCGGCTGGCCCGCCGTCAAGGAGAAGGCTGCACCGTAGTGGCTGATCTTGAAGGGACCGCCGTGTTCCAGCGTGTAGGTCGCGGCCGTGCCGGTGACCTCGATTTTGATCGGATCACCGCGGATGCTCATGGTGAAGGTCAGCCGGGTAAGCGGAGGCGCCAGCCTGGGCGCGAAGGTCAGCATGCTGAACCTGCTGCGCAAGCCGCCGAGACCTGCCACCGCAGCGATCCACCCACCTGCCAGGGCGGCAAGATGCAACCCGTCGCGGACGTTGTGCTCGGAGTCCTCCAGGTCGATCAGGGCGCTCTCGGCGAGGTAGTCGTAGGCCAAGTCGAGCTGGCCGACCTCGGCGGCCAGCACGGCCTGGGTTGCCGCGGAGAGCGACGAGTCACGAACGGTCAGCCGCTCGTAGTAGGCGAAATTCCTGGCCTTCTGCTCGGGGGTGAAGGCATGGGGCCGCATCTGCATCGCCAGGACCAGGTCGGCTTGCTTACATACCTGCTTCCGATACAGGTCAAAATATGTGAAATGCTGCAGCAGCGGATACTGAGCCTTCTTTGTCCCGGCAAAGTCCCACACCTCGTGCCTGGTGAAGTCGTCTGCCTGCGGGTGTACGCCAAGCTCGGGGTCGTAGGGGATGGCCATGGCAGCCGCGGCCTTGCGCCACGCCGGGGGCTCAGATTCGCTGACCGACAGTTCCGTTGCGCGCTCGGGATGGCGGTCCACCGCGTCGGCGGCGGCGCGAAGGTTGTGTTGCGCCATCAGGTTTGTGTAGACATTGTTGTCCGCCAGCGCGCTGTACTCGTCTGGCCCGGTGACCCCGTCGATGCGGAAGCTTCCCTGCCCGTTGTAGTGCCCGATGGAGTGCCAGAGCCTGGCTGTCTGCACGAGCAAGTCGAAGCCGGGGCCTGCCTCAAACTCGTCGTCGCCGGTTACGTCCACATACCGGATCACGGCATCGGCGATGTCAGCGTTGACGTGGAAAGCGGCAGTCCCGGCTGGCCAGTAGCCCGAGCACTCCTCGCCGTTGATCGTGCGCCACGGGAACGCTGCGCCCTGCAGGCCAAGCTGGCGCGCGCGCTGCGTCGCCTGGGGCAGCGTGCTGTGCCGCCAGCGCAGCGCGTCCGCAGCGGCTTGCGGTCTAGTAATGCTGAGCAGCGGCAGCACGAACATCTCGGTGTCCCAGAAGGCGTGGCCGTCATAGCCAGGCCCGGTCAGCCCCTTAGCCGGTATCGCCTGCGTCTCCGCCCGTGCTGCCGCCTGCAGGACGTGAAAGACGCCGAACCTGATGGCTTGCTGTACTTCCGGGTCGCCCTCGAGTTCGACGTCGGCGCGCGCCCAGAAGTCATCGAGGAACGCCTGCTGCTCGGCCAGCAGGCCCGCCCATCCGATCTGCACCGCCGCGGTAAGCGCACCCTCGACCTGGTCCCGCAGCGCGGGCAGCGACCTGGTGCCCGACCAGCTATAGCCGACGAACTTCACGAGCCTGAGCCGTTGGCCGGGCCGCAGCGCCACCGACGCGGTGAACCTGGCGACGTCGTCCCAGCTTTCGGTCATCCGACGGCCCCCGGCCGGCATGTCGACCACGTGCTGCATCGCCGCCGCCAGCCGGAGCCCGCTGTGCCCGGTGCGGTGGACCAGCAGCGCCTTGCCTGCGCTTGCCGCGTGGCTCTCCGCGCGCAGCGGTGCCTCCAGGACTGCCGCTTCCCGTGGATCGTCGGGACCGGCCTGCGGAAGCTGCTCGTTCGCGACGAGCTCGGACTGGACGACGAACTGAGCGGGCTCGTCCACCGGCTCGACCTCGTACCAGATGGCGGCGATCGAGCGCTGCGTAAGTGACACCAGCCGGGTGGAACTGACGCGGATCGCGCGCCCGGCGGGCGACACCCACTCCGCCGTGCGACTGAGCGTGCCGGCCCGGAAATCGAGCACACGCTCGTGCGAACGGAGCTGGCCGTACCGGACGTCGAACGGCTCGTCGTCCACCATCAGGCGCATCAGCTTGCCGTTGGTCACGTTGATGATCGTCTGGCTGGACTCCGGGAAGCCGTACCCTCCCTCGCCGTATGGCAGCGGCCGGCGCTCGTAGACGCCGTTGAGGTACGAGCCTGGCAGGCCGTGCGGCTCGCCCTCGTCCAGGTTGCCGCGCCACCCTACGTGCCCGTTGGACAGTGCGAACAGCGACTCGGTCTGCGCCAGCAGGTCGAGGTCCAGGCTTGTCTCGCGCAGGCGCCACGGCTCCACAGCGAACGCGGGATGACTGATCATCGCCTGCTGCCGAAATCGGAAACGATGTCACCCCGCACGTTGCTCACTTTAGGCCCGGACCTGCCTGCGCGCAGGGACCACCTCGTCGCTCGAGGCGAGCCAACGCCTAGCTTGCCGTCGGGCTTCTCTTGGGCTTCACGGCGTCGGCTGGCTGGTCATGCTGGCTGCGGGGTGGCTGTGTGATCGATGATGTCCACGACCCCATCGATGTCCCATGCCAGGTCGATCGCCGCTGCGAGCGCGCCGTGCCGGGCCTCCGCCGTCGGCTGGCCCGTGAGCGTCACGATGCCGCCGCGTACCGCGACGGTAATCGCGGCCGGATCCTCGGGGACGACCTCGGCCAGCAGCTCGCGCACCTGACGTGCTATCTCCGAGTCCGCGACCAGGAACACGCCGAGAAGGTCGCGGCGGCTGACGATGCCGATGAGTGTCGCATCCCGATCGACGACGGGAAGCAGCTTCACGTGGTGGCGGGTCATCGTCTGCACGGCCGCGGCAATAGTCGCGTCGGGGTGGATAGTCACCGCGGGCGCGCTCATCAGCCTCTCGGCGGTGAGCCTCCGGTGCCTGCTGCGGTCGCTGCCGTGCTGCAGCATGCCCGTCCAGGTCCTCCGGCTTGCGGCCTGCTTGTCCTTGGCGGCGATCAGGTCGGCCTCGGTCACCACTCCGGCGACGTGGCGGCCGAGCGTGAGGACCGGCACTCCGCTGATCTCGTGCTCGACGAGCAGCGCGGCGATCTCCTTGTACGTCGTGATCCGGTCGACTGTCACCACCGCCGTCGACATG
>JASHSO010000211.1 GCA_030038715.1 Streptosporangiaceae bacterium | reverse complement strand
AGCCGGTCAATCCGCACTTCCAACGCCCCGATCCGGTCCTCGACATCAGCCATGCCGGCACGCTATGACGCGCTTGTGACAGCGTCGCACAGCCGCGCCTGCCACGGGCGCGCTTCGGGACTTGACGTGCCGCGCGGCAGCGTGAGTCACTTGCCCGAGACCGCGCGGCGGCACGCCCCGTAGAGCCAGCTTGGAGGCACGCCCATGACCGATGGCCGCGCTGACGCTGCGGTCAGCGGACACGACGCACTCCGCCAGCGGTACGCGCGTGAGCGAGGCAAGCGTCTGCGGCCCGACGGGAACGACCAATATACGCGGCTGACCGGCGCCTTCGCCGCGATGCTCACCGACCCCTACAGCGAGCGGGTCGAACGCGAGCCCGTGCGGGATCACGTGACAGTGGCCTTTGTCGGGGGCGGCTTCGCCGGCCTGGTGACCGCCGCCAGGCTCAAGCAGGCTGGCATTAGGGACGTGCGGATCATCGAGAAGGCAGGCGGCCTGGGTGGCACGTGGTACTGGAACCGATATCCCGGGGCACAATGCGATACAGCCGCGATGATCTACATGCCGCTGCTGGAAGAAACGGGGTACATGCCGTCGGAGCTGTATGCGCACGCACCCGAGATACTCGGGCACTGCGAGCGGATCGGCAGGCAGTACGCGTTGCACGACCATGCGTTGTTCCACACGCAGGTCACCGGGGTGGACTGGGACGCGTCGCGCTGCCTGTGGGTCGTCCGTACCGACCGGGGAGATCAGTTCACCGCCCGTTATGTCGGGCTGGGCACTGGCCCGCTACATGTCCCGAAGCTGCCGGGCATACCGGGGATCGGCACATTCCGCGGACATGCGTTCCATACCAGCCGGTGGGACTACGCCTACACCGGCGGGGACCCCGCGGGGGCTCCCATGGAGCGGCTCGCCGACAAGACAGTGGCGGTCATTGGCACAGGCGCAACGGCTGTGCAGTGCGTGCCCCACCTGGCCGCGTCCGCGAGGGCGCTGTACGTGTTCCAACGCACTCCCTCGTCAGTGGACGAGCGTGGCAACCGGCCGATGAACCCGGCGTGGTTCTCCGCAGTCACCGCTACTCCCGGCTGGCAGGACCGGTGGCTGGAGAACTTCGTCGCGAACATGTCGGCAGGGGAGTGGCCCGCCGACGACCTGGTGCATGACGGCTGGACCGACCTGGCCAGAAGAATCAGGGGCCGCCTTTCGGCACCCAGGTCGGGGCCGGCGGACTTCGCCGAGCTTCTCGCGGACTTCGAGAACGCGGACTTCGAGAAGATGAGCGAGATCCGCGCGAGGGTCGACGCGGTCGTGGCAGACAGTACGACGGCCGAGCACCTCAAGGCTTGGTACCGCCAGCTCTGCAAGCGGCCATGCTTTCACGACGAGTACCTGGACGCTTATAACCTGCCGAACGTGCACCTGGTGGACACCGACGGCAAGGGAGTAGCGCAGGTCACCCCGGAGGGTGTCGTCGCGGGCGGGTTGGAGTACCCGGTCGACTGCATCGTCTACGCCTCCGGCTTCGAGGTCGGCACCGAGCCGACTCGGCGGGCCGGGTTCGACATGACCGGACGGGACGGTGTGCTGCTGTCGGAATACTGGTCGGGCGGCATGCGGTCCATGCACGGCGTGCACGTGCACGGCTTTCCCAATGCGTTCTTCGTTCAGCTCGGCCAGGGCGCCAACTTCCTGCCCAACGTGCCGCACAACCTGACCGACGCGGCGAAGAGCGTCGCCGTCGTCGTCTCACACATGACCAGGAGTGGCTACAACGTGGTTGACCTGGCCAGGGAAGCCGAGGATGCCTGGATAGAGCAGCTGCAGCCGAATCCGGTGATGACCTCGTTCCTGGCCGACTGCACGCCCGGCTACTACAACAACGAGGGCCGCGACCCGGGACCTAACTCGGTGTTCGGCGGCTACTCCAAAGGCCCGGCCGCCTACTTCCGGTACATCGAGGCCTGGCGCAGAACTGGCCGGTTTGATGGCCTTGTCTTCAGCCGGACCGGCTCGGCCGCCGGATAGTCGACCGTGCCCAGCCCAGCTCTCGACGCTCTCGAATCGTCCGGCATCGCCTACCGGGTAATCCGGCATGGTCCGGTACGCACTCTTGCCGAAGCCGCCACTGCGCGCGGTGTGCCGCCGACCGACGTGGTCAAGACGATGGTCGTGCGGCGCGGCCAGGGTGACTATGTCTTCGTGCTAGTGCCTGGCGACCGGGCGATATCGTGGCCGAAGCTGCGCGGCGTCCTAGGCGTGAGCCGTCTGTCGATGCCGGACGAGGCCGTGGCCAAGCAGGCCACCGGGTACGAGCGCGGTACGATCACGCCGCTCGGGTCGAAGACGGCCTGGCCGGTGATCGCCGACCGGCTCGTGCTCGGCCGAGAGATCACGCTCGGCGCCGGAGAGCACGGCGTGGCTGTAGCCGTCCTCGCCGATGATGTGCTGCGCTCGCTAGGCGCGACCGTGGCGGACGTGACCGAACCCGAGAAGTAGCGTCGGCCGCTCGCCGTCAACCGTTCACGGCACGGTCCTGGCCGATGGCCAGGGCTTGCAGGCGATCCACAGCATCTCGGCGGGCCAGCGGCGCGCCCAGTCCGGCGGGTCAGTCTCCAGGTAGCCGCTGTGCGCACCCGAATCCGGTCGGGGCTCGATGAGGTCCTCGACCACGAGCCCAGCACCGCGCAGAACCCTGATCCAGTCGCCGTAGCCGAGTTGGTAGCTGGTCGCCCCATCCGCGTCTTCCGAGGCGGCAGCCAGGCCGAAATAGTCGCGGCGCAACTGCGCGGTCACGCGATCAGTGCTGTCGTCGTAGCAGACCTCGTTCCAGGGACTGGTCACGGTGAAGACAACGCGGCCAGCTGGGCGCAGCACGCGCGCGACCTCCGGGATGGCCAGCCGAGGGGGCGCCCAGCTCAGCCCGCCGTGGTCGCAGAAGACCACGTCGAAGCTTGCGGGCGCGAACGGCAGGTGCTCCGCGGCGCCTTGCACCAGCGGGAAGCGGGCGCGGTTCGACATTCTCTCGGCGGCCGCTGCGAGCTGCACCTCGGACAGGTCGAGCCCGACTACCCGTGTGCCCTCGGCGGCGAGCGACCCCGACCACTGGCCAGCGCCGCAGCCCAATTCGAGTAGGCGCTTGCCTGCGACGTCGCCAAGGGCGTCGAGCTGGGTGTCGGGGATGGAGAACATTCCCCAGAGCCGCGGTGCAGCGCCGATCTGCGGATCGTGCTCGGCCTGGTAGTCGCGGCTGATGCTGTTCCAGTGCCGTCGGTTGGCGCCGATGCTGGTCACCTGACGACTCCATCACCGCCGGCAACGACGGTCAACGCGGTTACGATCGGGGTGATTTCCGCGTAGCCGGCAGGGAGGCAGATCGTGACGACGTTCCTTCTGGTGCACGGAGCGTGGGGTGGCGCGCATACGTTCCGCAAGGTCCGGCCGTT
>JASHSO010000210.1 GCA_030038715.1 Streptosporangiaceae bacterium | reverse complement strand
GAGCTTCGATCCTGGCTGTCGGACCCCGAGCCCGAGCGGTAGCCGATGGCGGGCGCCAGCCGGGACAGGGACGCCGCCGGACGGCCGCGGAACGCCAGGCCGCGCGACGCGCTAGGCCGGCCGCTGGACAGAAGCGCCACGGGACTGCCGGCGGTCGCCGACCAAGCCATCGCACCGGAGCAGGCGCTAGCCAGCGCGCAACGGCTCATCGACGACGGCCGGCCGTTCCACGCCCACGAGGTGCTTGAAGCCGTGTGGAAGTCCAGCGCTGCAGAGGACCGTGACCTATGGCAGGGCCTAGCCCAGCTCGCCGTCGGACTGACCCACGCGATGCGCGGGAACCAGCGCGGCGCGGTCGCCCTGCTGCGCCGAGGCGCGGCCAGGCTGGTCGGCTACCCACCGCACGGTCCGCACGACATCGACGTCGTCGGCCTGACCACCTCAGCGAATGAACTAGCCGTCAGGATAGAGCGAACTGGCCTCGACGGCGTCGGCCCAGAGGATCTCCGGCTGAACCTCGTGGCTGGCCCCGGTCACCCGGCCTGGCACGCCTCGGTGGAGACCGCGGAATAGGAGCGGCTTCCCCGCGCGGCGTCCTGGGCCACTTCGGCGGCTGTCAGCGCGTACCCGGTATCGGTGTAAGACGTCGAGGCGGCAAAGACCACCCCGTAGACTCTGCCGGTCGTCGACAGCAGCGGGCCGCCGGAGTTGCCGGGCTCAATATCGGCCCGGATCGCATAGATCTGCCGGGTCACGTCCCGGTTGTTATAGATGTTCGCACCGTTGGCCTCGAAGCTGTGCCCGATCTTGGCGGGCCGCAATGTGAGCGGATGCTCTTCCGGGTAGCCGGCCACGATCGCGCTGGTGTCATAGGCGGCGGCCCCGGCGAATCGCAGCGGCCGCGCCGTCAGCCCGGGAACGTACAGTACGGCTACGTCGATCTGCGGATCGAAGAGCACCACCCGTGCGTGGTACATCTGGCCGTTAGCCGCGTATACGTCCGGCCCCTGTGTCACGCCCGCCACCACGTGCGCGTTTGTCAGCACGTGCTGAGGTGCGATGACGAACCCGGAGCCCTCGATATCGAGCCCGCAGGACGGCGCTCCTCCCTTGATCTCGACGATGCTCGGCTTCACCCTGGCCAGGGCCGCGGAGTCCAAGATCGCGGGACTGGCCGGGGGGAGCGTCAGGCTGCTCGCTGCCCCGATGGAGTTGAATACCTGCTCGTAAAGGCCGTTGGACAGCAACGTGCGGAACTGCGGGAAGATAGGCAGGTCGAGCGGCGCGCGCGGCATCACGCGATCCACAGTCCGCAGCACTACGGAGTTGTTGACCTGACCGGACAGCGCCCCGAACTGCGAGTTAACCAGGAACGTGCCCATCATCCAAGCGACCACGAGGACGGCGAGGACGTTCACCGCAGCGCCACCGATCGAGTCGAGGACCGTGGCGGGCCTGGCGGTCAACCGAGAGCGGACCGCCACGCCGATCCCGGACGCCACCAGCATTCCGATGATGGCCGCAATGAAGACTACGAGGATCGCGATGAATGCTTGCACGGGCAGGCTCGAGGCAAGCGCGCGGGCGATCCTGGGCGCGATCAGCGCGCCCAGGGCTACTCCACCGAGGAATCCGACCAGGCTCAGCACGCCGATAATGAAGCCCTGCCGGTAGCCGGCCACGGCGAAGGCCGCGATTAGCGCAAGCAAGATCAAGTCGAGCAAGTCACCGGGCACGTCATCAACTTATAGCGCGCCGGCAACCGCCGAAGCCGCTCCGCGAACAGCGCGCCGCAGCGCCGGCAACCCCCAGACCGCCACGCCAGCGCCGCGCTGCAGCGCCGAAGCCGCTCCGCGAACAGCGCGCCGCAGCGCCGGCAACCCCCCAGACCGCCACGCCAAAGACGCTCCCTGCTGTTGCTTAGCAGGCGCCCGAGTGGGTCGATGATCTCGCCGCGCGCTTCGGCATGCTTGACATCGACCCCATCGTGCCACCGGCAGCTATTGGGGGAACGAGGCGCGCCAGGCCAGCCCACGCACAACAGCTAGCCGACCCCCGGGCTGGATCCGGTCGGCAGCTCGCCTGGCCGCAGGAATGTCAGACGGTCGGAATCCCACGGCCGTTCCCAACCGCCGAGCGCGATGAGCCGGTCCAGGAGCAGCGCGGTGAACCCCCAGACGAGCAGGCCAGACACGCGGAACGCGGGACCCAGGCGGCCGGCCGGGCCCATGATCGTGATCCGGTTCGCCGGATCCGCTAGGTCGGCCACTGGTACTCGGGTCACCGCTGCGATCTCGGCGGGATCCCCGGGCGCCACGGGGGCAGGCGTGTGCCACCAGCCGAGCACTGGCGTGACCCTGAAGTCGCTCCTGGCTATATACAGCTCTGGCAGTACCGCGACAACCCGCACGCCCGCGGGATCGAGGCGGGTTTCCTCGGCTGCTTCGCGCAAGGCCGCCGGCACGGCACCGCCGTCTCCGTCATCGATCGCACCGCCGGGAAATGCCGTCTGGCCGGCGTGTTTGCGAAGCTCGGCAGCTCGCTGCACGAGCAAGACGTCCGGGCCTGCCGGGCCGACGCCGAACAGGATCAGCACCGCGGCCGCACGGCCGCCTTGCCCGGGGCGAAGCTGTGCTGGGACGTCCATCCGCACGGTGGCAGCGGCGAGGCTAGCGACCCAGCCGGGCACATCGGCGCGCGTCTGGTCGCCCGCGGCTGCGGTCACGAGAACGGCCCCGTCTTGACCAGCTTGCGGGCCACCGATGCGTCGGTCGGCCCGATGCCGAACGACGGACACAGCCGCGCGACACCGCACGCACCGCAGGCCGGCTTGCGTGCGTGACAGATCCTGCGGCCGTGCCAGATCAGCCGGTGCGACAGCATCGTCCAGTCCGACTTCGGGAACAGCCTGGCCACGTCCTGCTCGATCTTGACGGGGTCGGAGTTGGCGCTCCAGCCGAAGCGGCGGGAAAGCCGGGCGAAGTGGGTGTCGACGGTGATGCCCGGCACGTTGAATGCGTTCCCGAGCACCACGTTCGCGGTCTTCCTGCCGACGCCTGGCAGGGTGACAAGGTCGGCCAGGCGCCCCGGGACCTCACCGCCGTAACGGTCGCAGAGCGCCTGGCCGAGACCGATGAGGCTGGTGGTCTTGGCGCGGAAGAAGCCGGTCGGCTGGATCATCTTTTCGAGCTCAGCCCGGTCCGCCGCCGCGTAGTCGGCCGCCGTGCGGTACCGGGCGAACAGCGTAGGCGTCACCATGTTCACGCGCCGGTCGGTGGTCTGCGCGCTCAGGATGGTCGCCACCAGCAGCTCAAGCGGGTTGGAGAAGTCGAGCTCGCAGTGCGCGTCCGGGTACAGCTCGGCCAGCTCCCTGTTGATCCGGCGGGCCCTGCGCACCAGAGCGGTTGCGGGCGGCGGTGATGACGGCACACAGCAAGCCTATGGGCGGTCCTGCGGTGCCGCAGCGCTGATTAGCTGCCGAGCCAGCCGCGCCGCCGGAACAGCCAGTACAGGCCGGCCACGGCTACCAACTCGGTGCCGATCCCGACGATCAGGAACGTGGGCAAGCCACCGAGGTGGCTGACCAGCCAGGCGAAGTTCTGCCCGAAGAACCCGGTCAGGAAGGACAGCGGCAGGAAGATCGTGGCGATGATCGTGAGCTGCTTCATCACCTCGTTGAGCTTGTTCGACACCATCGACAAGTAGGCCGACATCGCGTTGCTGAGCAGATCGCGATAGCTGTCGATCAGGTCGCTGATCCGGATCAGGTGATCGTAGAGGTCGCGCAGGTATGGATCGCTCTCGGCACTCATGCCTGGCAGCTCCACCATGCCCGATACCAGCGAGGCCATCATGTCGCGCTGCGGTGATACCAGCTTGCGGAGGCTGACCAGCCAGCGCTGCATGTCGAAGAGCTGGGCGAGCTGCTGGTTGGTCGGCTTGTCGAATATCTGCTCCTGCAGCTCGTCGATCTGGTTGTCGAAATCCGACAACGTAGGAAAGAAGCTGTCGATCAGTCCGTCCATCACGTGGTGCAGCAGGATCAGCCGGACCGGCCGGTCGCCCGCGGGCAGCCCGCCCGGCTGGGCGAGCCTCATCCTGAGCTGGTCGAGCGCCGGGCAGGTGTCGTGCACCACGGTGATCAGGAAGTGCTCGGAGATGAAGCAGTGCACCTCGGTGAGGTCCTTGCCCACTGCGGTGGATCCATAGCTCACCATGTAGACGACCTTGCCGAAGTCCTCGATCTTCGGCCGCTGGCCGCTCTCGGTGACGGCTTCCAGAGCCAGCGGGTGCAGCTTGAAAACGTCCCGCAGCAGGGCGATGCCGTCATCGCCCAAGTCGGTAATGTCCAGCCAGAGCAGTTTGCCCGCACCGAGAGCGCCTTCGACACTGGACGGGCTGGCCTGGACGCTCGAGCCATCGGACAGGATCAGGTTTCCATTCACGCTTGCATCGTCCCAACTGCCGTTAGCGGCGGACCGCTTCATGTCTAGGCTCGGCCCGCTCAGCTACAAGCAGGTGATCGCCGGACTGGACAACCGGGTCGTCGGCCAGGCCGAGGGTGAACGCGCCCTCGTGTACCAGGCCGAGAACGAGCCCATCGCGCTCGCTGCGGACCGCGCTCAGCGGCCTGCCCACCACGGTCGGGTCCGCCTCGACCTCCCCGAGCCGGTGGGTATTGGACTCGACGAGTTGCGCCAGCATATCCGCCGCGTGCGGTGCCTCAAGGCTCTTGGCGAGCGTGGAGGCGATGAGCTGGTGTGCCGACACAGTCTGCTGGATGCCGAGGTCGGCCAGCGCTTCCCGTACCGATGGGGAGTTAACCAGCGCAGCGGTCACCAGGCCCGGCGCCTGCTTGCGCACCAGCACCGAGCTGACCAGCACGTCGCCGTCTGACTTGCCGGTGATCAGTGCCTGCTCGGCACCCTGCGGCCGGGCGGCTCGGATGGTGGCCTCGTCGGTCGGGTCGCCGCGCACCACGTGCACGCCGGTTGGCACGCTATCCGGCTCGACGTCGGCGGCGACCACCACCGCGACACCAGCCTGCACCAGTTCGGTCAGTATCGCGGGCACCGCGTCGCTCATACCGACGACAAGCCGGTAGGTGCCTTCGGGAAAGTGGCTGCG
>JASHSO010000209.1 GCA_030038715.1 Streptosporangiaceae bacterium | reverse complement strand
TTGTCGATCGCCTCGATCGTGAACAGGCCGAGGCCATGCAGGCTGAAGGTGAACTCTGTCAACACCGCTCCGCCGAGCAGCAGGCCCAGGTCCATGCCGAAGATAGTCAGGATCGGAGTCAGCGCCGCTCGCAGTCCGTGTTTGAAGATCACGCTCCGCTCGGGCAGGCCCTTGGCTCGTGCTGTCCTGATGTAGTCCTCGTTCATGGTCTCGAGCATGCCAGCCCGGGTAAGCCGGGCATACAGCGCCGAGTACAAGAACGCTAGCGTGATCCACGGCAGGATCAGGTTCTTCGCCCACTCCAGCGGATTCTGCGTGATACCCACGTACTGGACGTTGAAGATGCGCCAGTGGAAGCTGAAAAGCAGCAGGGCGATCTGGCCGGTGAAGAAGATCGGCAGCGACACTCCGGCCAGAGCCGTCGTCATGGACAGCCGGTCGAAAATGCTTCCCCGCTTCAGCGCCGACAGGATGCCGATGGCCACGCCGCTGATCAGCCAGATCACCGCAGCGCCGACGGCCAACGACAACGTGACAGGAATATTGCTGGTCAGCAGCGGCCATACCGGTTGCTGGCTCTTCCAGGAGTACCCGAGGCACGGCGCAGGACAGAAGACTTTGCTCGGGCCGACCGAGTAGGTCTCGCCGAAGACGATGCCCCTGAGGAAGCGACCGAACTGCACTTGCAACGGCTCGTTCAGGCCAAGCCTGACCTCCATGGCATGAATCTGCGACGGGATCGGATTACGCCCGACGTACTGGGCCGCCAGGTTATAGGCCGTCTGGCCGGCCAGCCTGGGCAGCAGGAAGAAGATCGCGAACGTGATCGCGGCCACGATGACCAGCAGTATCACGGTGGCGATCAGTCGCCTGACTATGAAGGTAATCACTGCGGGCGGAGGCTCCCTGCGCTGCGCTCGGATCGGGGCCGGCCGGCGACCAGCGGCCGCCGGCCGGCCGGGACACTTACTTCAGCCCCATCACGGCGTAGTTGTACATGCCGTAGTACTGGTCCATGTACACGTTCGTCACATTGGGGTTCCGGTACAGCAGGACCTTCTGGTAGACGATCGGCAGGATCGCCGCGTCCTTCATAATGTCCATGTCGATCTGTGGCCAGATGGCCAGCCGGGAGGCGGCATTGGTGTCGGCTGCCGCCTCGTTGAACAGTTTGTTGATCGCCGGGACGTTGATCTCGGAGATGTTGGAGTTGCCGGCCGGGACGATCGCACTACCGTCGGAGATGTCGTACAGGAAACCGTACCCGTCCGGCCAGTCGGCACCCCAGCCGCCGGTGGCGATGCCGATGTCGTGCGAGTGCACGTAGGCCGGCGAGCCGGCGAAGTCGCCATAGTACTTGGCCGTCGGGAATCCTGCGAGCGTCGTCTTGATGCCCACCGCACTCAGTGCGGCCTGCAGCGCCGTCGCTGCCTGCGGGTCACCCGGCGTGTCAGTACGGTAGGCGATCGTGGTGGTGAATCCATTGGGCTTGCCGCAGAGCTTCAACTGCGCCTTCGCCGCCGCGTCGTCCCCGTTCGGCATCGTGGTCGAGTTGTAGAAGTCAAAGCTCTTGTAGCCGAGCACCGTGGGCGGCATCACCGTGCTGGCGATCTGACCGCCGACAACCGGGCCGCCGTAGGCGTCCTGGAGCGTCGCCTTGTCGGCCGCATACTCGATGGCCTCCCGGCAGTGCACGTTCGGTATCACCACGGTGTTGATGTAGGCGAACCGAAGGAATCCGTTGATGGCGTTGTCCGAATCGGCCTTGAGCGAGGGCGTGGTAAGGATCTTCGCCTTCGCCGCGGTCTGCACGCCGAGCCCGTGGATGTCCATGTCGGCATAACCGGCGATCTGGTTCTGGTCGACCGTGTTCTGGTTGACGTTCATGTACACGATGATCTTCTTGACCAGCTGCTTGGCCTGCAGGTCGGTCGACGCCTTCCAGTACGGGTTGCGCACCAGCACGAGCTCCTTGTTGAGCTGGTAGCTCTGGAACTCGTAGGGGCCGGTGGACTCAGGGTCTAGCTGGAAGTTGGCGCCGGCGTGCGCGCCAGTGTCCCAGCTTGGCTCTACCGGAGTGGACTGCGGGATCGCGACCACGTAGTTGAAGTCGGAGAACGGCTGGTTCAGGTGGAACACGATCGTGGTCGGGTTCGGAGTCGTGATCGACGTCAGGCCCATCACGTTCTTGGCCCGGTCGACATAGGGACCCGGGTACTTGTTGTCCTGCAGCAAGACCTGGTAGTAGATCGGGCCGAGCGGCAGGATGCTCTTGGCGAACGTCCGCTCGATGCCGTACTTGACGTCTGACGAGGTGACCGTGTGGCCATCCTGGAACTTCACGTCGGACTGGATGTGGTAGGTCCACACCCGGCCGCCGTCGCTCGGGGTGCCTAGGCCGGTGGCCAAGTCCGGCACCAGCTGCTCACCGCACGACCCAGGGCAGGACTTGTAGGTCAGCAGCGACATGCTGTAGAGCCGCACGAAGTCCCACATGAAGGCGTAGTAGGTGTTCTGGTAGTCGGTCGAGTCCGG
>JASHSO010000208.1 GCA_030038715.1 Streptosporangiaceae bacterium | reverse complement strand
ACGCTGATCCGCGGCGGCGCGGCCCGCGGGGCGCCAGCCACCGACAAGCAGTGGCGTCACGGGCCGCTTGGCCTTGCAGCCGGCGAAGGCAAGCGCCGCTGGGACGCAGCCGGAGTGGCGGACCTGCTCGACGGCATGACCGGGATCGAGTTCATGCTGCGATTCACGCTCAGTCACCCGGACCTGTCCAGCACGATTGTCGGCACCTCGAGCCTGGACCATCTGCAAGCCAATGTGGCCATAGCAGAGCAGGGACCGCTACCCGCCGAGTTCTACTCGCTGGCAGCGCAGCGGCTCGAAGCCTAGCGCCATAGCGACCTCGACTGCCAGGCAGCCTCACCTGGTGCCCGTGCTCGGGCTGACAGTCGAGCACCGTTGAGTCGGGCGCTTGAAACACCGCAGAGCAGTCGGGCTTCCTGGCACAGGTGAACCGGGCGCTCGAACCGACGCCTTAACGGCCCGGCAGCCGACTCCGTGCACGACAGACGTGTCACGGTGGCCGCTCAGGTACTGGCGATTGCCTATCGGGCCTCCCGGACCTCTCTGCCCGTCACGGGATGCCGGTAGTGGAACGGGAAGACGGTGGTGTCCGGCCACAGCCGGGGCGGGTCGGCCAGCAGTTCGTCCGGGCCGTTCGGGTCGTCGGGAAATACCTCGGACATGTTCGGCACGTAGTCCGGCGCGGTATAAGCCCAACCCTGGTCGAACGTGGCGTGCCAGAACGGCCGGTAGAACAGGACTTTGATCTTCCAGATCCCGTCTTCCGCGACGTAGACGTTCTCGTACAGGCCCCCCTCCCACCACTGCCGCGGCTCACCGACGGTGTGATGCGTACCGGCCTGCATCAGCGTGCGGAACCTGGCGTATGCCGATCGCCTGTCGGCACTGACGTGGACGATGTCCTGCAGTTGCAGGTGTTCAAGCAGGCGACCTGGAGCCGGCCCGTTGGAGCCGTCGGTGAAGCGACCGCGGAACCGGCCGGTATATAGCCGGGCTATGCCTGGCTTGCCCTTGTACACGCCTCCGATGAACATGACCTGCCCTTCGTCGGCGAACAAGTCCACTACCTCGTTGTACAGGCACTTGTCCAAGTAGTAACCGTAAGCGTGCTGCAGGTTGCGGATTGCCAGCACATCCTCGACCATTCCGAGGCGGTGCTCGAGCTCCGCGATCCTGTCCTCCGCGGTCATGGCAAATCCTTTCGCCGGCCGGCCCGAGCGTAACTCGCGCCAGCTCCCGACGCCCCTACTCCGGACACTCAGACTCACCCGGGCGGGGTGACGCGCAGGCCCGTTCGGCGGGCAAGCCTGTATAGCTCCTTGCCCGCACAGCGACGGACGACGGCGATGGCACATGCAGTTGGAGACTCGAAGCAGCGTCATGGCGGAAGCAGGAGCCGAGCCAGGCCGTGGCTCGCGCGCCTGTGCTTCTTGCTGGCTGCCTGCGCAGTGACGATCCTGGGAACGTTTGCCGGGCTTGCCAGCTTCGTCATTCTGGCATTGGGCCTGGCGAGCGCCGCGGTCAGCGTGGCGGCCGCATTCTGGTTCCTGGCCGATCACGGCGTCCGCCGTTACCTGGCGTGCGGACTGTTCGTGCTGTCTCCGCTCGCGGTGATCACGGCCTTCGTCTTCACCAGGCTGCTGTGGGTGGCGCTGGCCTCAGGGGCGGCATGGCTGCTTGCTGCCCTCAGCGCGCGGGCTGCACTGGCTCCTGATCCGGCCGAGTGGCAGATGCCTGAGCTGCCAGCCGAACCGCCTGCGGCGCATCCCTTCCTCATCATGAATCCACGGTCCGGCGGTGGAAAGGTCGCGAAATTCGACCTCAAGCGCAAAGCAGAGGACTTCGGTGCGAAGGTCTTCTTGATGGACAGCCCAGGCAGGGTCGACGTTGCCCGGGTTGCGCATCAGGCCGTCGCCGATGGCGCCGACTTGCTCGGTGTGGCCGGCGGTGACGGCACTCAGGCGCTAGTGGCGGCAGTCGCCGCCGAGTACGGTATCCCGTTCGTCGTGGTCACTGCCGGAACCCGCAACCACTTCGCCCTCGACCTCGGCCTGGACCGGGACGACCCGGCAGCGGGCCTGTCCGCCCTGAATGATGGCGTCGATGTGCGCGTCGATCTCGGCTCGGTTGACGGCCGGACGTTCGTCAACAACGCCTCGTTCGGCGCCTATGCCGAGGTAGTGCAGACGCAGGCCTACCGCGATGACAAGGTGGGCTCGGTCCTGGAGCTGCTCCCGGACCTGATCCGCGGCAACCGGGGAGCCAAGCTCACGGCTCGCGCCGGTGATGTCGTGATCAGCGCCCCTCAGGCGGTCCTGGTGGCCAACAATCCCTACGGAACTGACGATCTCGCTGGCCTGAACCGCCGCTCCCGCCTGGATCGCGGTCAGCTCGGCATCATCGCCGTCAAGGTAGGCAGCGCGCGACAGGCGATCGCACTCCTGCGCCGCTCGCGCCCCACCGGGTTGACGAGTCTGACGGCGCCCGCCGTGACGATCGACTCGGACACTGCGGCGCTCCCGGTTGGCATCGATGGCGAAGCGGTCACTATGCCGACGCCGGTTCAATGCTCAATCCGCAGCAAGGCACTCCGCGTGCGCTTGCCGCGGAATCGACCCGGCGTCCAGCCGCCCGCCGCCCCGATGGACTGGGTCCGGCTGCGTCGCCTCGCATTGCCCTCGCCATCCAGGGACCAGCGGCCGCCGCCCACGATCCGCACATCAGACCCGACTGACGCTGCATCGAAAATCCAGTGAGCGCCGACAGCGCGGGCTACCAAGAGTTCTGCGACGAGCAGGGGCTGCTCCAGCGGCTCGAGGAGCTGTCACCCAGAACGCTGGTGATCGACATCGAGCCACTCGTGGCTTATTGGGACGGCACCCAAGACGCGCTCGATCGTGGCATAGCCCGCGAGCTCGACCTTGTGTCTGCTGTTCCGAGCGTGGTAGTCGTCTGCTTTGCGACGAACTCAGCCAGGCGGCCTTCGGTTCAGCCGCCCAGCACGGAGGTCGATGTGGTGTACCTAGCGGCCGCCCGCAAGCCGACGCGAGTCAAGCCTTATCTCAGCTTCCCTCGGCCAGGAGCAGTGGTCGGCGATCAAGTGCTGACCGACGGCCTGCTGGCCAAACGCCTTGGCTATACATTCCTGCACTACCATGCGCCGTTGACCGGCGCGCCCCTCCGCCCGCAGCTGCTCGCTGTGCTAGGGCGTCTGGCCAGCCGGGTGATCTTCGGCTAAACACGCGCGTGGTCCACTCTGTGGGTGATTCGACCCCTGCGGCCGGCGGGCGGCAAGAGGGGCCAGACGACCCCTGCCGCGCGCCCGGCTGGGCGGGCGAACCTGGCTGCCAAGGGCCGCAAAGACCGGCCAGCCCCCCAGCAGACAGGACACCGCCATGACCGCGCTACTCACCCGCACCCGCCCGCGCACCACACCCCCGGCCGCCCCGGCCG
>JASHSO010000017.1 GCA_030038715.1 Streptosporangiaceae bacterium | reverse complement strand
CCGGCGGCGATGCGACACCAGCGTCACTTGAAGACTGCTAATCACCGGCGAGGACGCCAAGTAGCTTGAGGCGTTCCACGGCGAGCGCGCGGGACGAGCTGGTGCTGGCGCCCGCGGCCCACTCCCGCCAGACGGGCCAGCGGTCTCTGTCGTAGTCCTCGTGGTCGAACTCCACGTCGTCGAGAGCCATATCACGGACTAGCCGCATCCGGTCGGGGTCTGCGAGTCCGGGCCAGAGCAGGTAGTCGATAGTCCAAGTCAGCCGCGGCGTGCCGCCCTGCGCACAGGTGAAGAGGTGCGCGTGAAAGGCGACCGCGTCACCCGGCTCGGTCTCGGCGACGACGTGCGGCCAATCCGGCCAGTCCGGCTGTGCGAAGCCAGACGCTGACGGTGCGGCACGGCAGTAATCCCAGAGCTGGCGCTCGTAGTCGGGAATGTGCGAGCCGGGGATCAGGCGCAGCGCGCCGGACTCGGAAGTGCGGGGCTCGAGGTCGACCCAGATGGTCAGGCCGGGGATGGCCGGGCCAAGCCGGGTGTGCCAGGTGGAGTCGCCGGTGAAGCAGGTGGCGATGCCGACTGACGGCACGGTCGGGCCTGCCAGTAGCTCGGCCGAAGCCAGGAATGTCCGCTCGTCGTCGGCAATGAGCGACTGGCTGAACGGCGCCCGGTCCACCGCCAGCGGCAGGTAATCTCCGTTGATGCCCCCGGCCTGGTGCGGCTCGGTGCCGGGCCGGCCAAAGGCGTCGGCGAGAGCGGTGGCGACTTCGTCGCGCAGCGCCTTCATCTCGGACTGGCTGAACAGCCCGCGCAGTATCAGGTACCCAAACGTACTGAAATGCAAGATCTGCTGGTGGGTAAGCATGAGAAAGCTCCTTGTCGGCTCGGCTGGTGATGGCTGGCGCGAGCCGGTCAGGAGGTGCGCGAGCAGCTCAATTTCATAGCGGCATACCGTGAGCATATCGGGCCTCGGGCACGACGGGTCCCTTGCACCAGACGATCGTCAGGACGGCGCGTCGGCTGGCCCGAGCACCAAGCGGAGGAGCGTGACCGTTTCCTCCTAGCCAAAAGCTAGGCCTGCCGACAGCTCGGCATCCCATGCCTCAGGTTCGAGCGGTGCCGACACGCGCGCTGGTCGCAAGAGTTCCTCAAGCATGGCGGCCTCTTGTTCTGATATCTGCATGCCTGACTCTCGCCGGAGCGCTTCGGCAGCACCGATCAGCCGTGCTGCCTGTCGCGCCGCACCGAGACCGGCAGCGATCGTTACCGCCAGTTCCAGCGAGTTGAACAGCACCGCGGTGTTGCCTGAACTCGCGAGGTAGTCGACGATGCCGGCTAGTACGGCTCGCGCCTCGCGCGGACGTCCCGCGCGCACCTGGAGCAGCGCGAGCGAGTGCTGGTCGATGGCCAAGCCAAAGGGGTCCCCGTGCTCGATGCGCGAGCCGATCGCGTCTATCCATCCTCGGCGGCCCGACGCATCGGGCCCTGCGCCTGCTCCGGGCGATCGTAGTTGTCGTGCCAGTTCCACCAGTCGTACGGCGCACTTTGCGGGTAGCCCGCTGGTGAGTCCTCCCATGTCTCCTGCCGCCCGAGCGCGGACAGGTCGAGGTAGCTCCAGGTGCTTCCCAGCGCCTCGTCACCGCGGTTGTTGACGAAGTACGTTCTGAACACTCGGTCGCCGGTGCGGACGAAGGCGTTCGTGCCGTGCCACTCGTCCACGCCGAAGTCGGCGTCCCACTCATCGGTCATGGTGTACCAGGGCATCGTCCAGCCCATCCGCTCTTTCAGCCGGGCGATGTCCGGCTGCGGCGCGCGCGAGGCGTAGGCAAAGGTGGTGTCACGGGCATTCAGGTGGGTCAGGTGCGCCACCTGATCGGCCATCATGGAGCAGCCGTGGCAGGCGTGGTCCGGCCAGCCGATCACGCCGGGCTCGAAGAACGCGCGGTAGATGATCAGCTGACGGCGGCCCTCGAACAGACCGAGCAGGTTTGTCCTGCCCTCTGGCCCGTCAAACTGGTAGTCGTTCTGCACTGCCAGCCACGGCATCCGCCTGCGCTCTGCGGCCAGTGCATCCCGGGCGCGGGTCAGCTCCTTCTCCTTCACCAGCAGCCGTTGGCGTGCCGCCTCCCACTGCTGCTCCGTGACAACTTCGGGTGTGTTCATCATGCAGTCCGCCTTTCGCCGGATTGCGTTTCAGGGGTCCCAGGCTCGTCGGCACCCCGGTCGAGATGGTCTCGCAACGCGTCGAGACAGCCGTCCCAGTCGCGGGCTAGGGCGGCGAGGAACTGCTGGGCTACCTGCATCGGCGCAGAGCAGAGCCGGTAGCGCACCCGGCGCCGCTCAGCTAGCTCGGCCGTCACCAGGCCCGCGTGTGATAGCAGCGCCAGATGCTTGGCGATCGCCTGGCGAGTAATCGGCAGCACGCATGCCAGATCCGTCGCTGTCGCCGGACCGCCCGCGGCCAGGGCGGCCAGAATGGCGCGCCTGCTCGGGTCGGCCAGAGCGACGAACACCTGCTCGGCGAGCGCCTCGATGTCAGGCGGCATCAAGGTAGCCAGACAGTTCGTCAAGTTCCTTCGCCCAGCCCTCGGCGTTGCCGTCAGACGCCTTGCGGCAGACATCCTCGGGCAACTGCGCGAACCCAGACTCGACCACGGTGAGCCGCGTGCCCTCGCCTGCTGGCTCGAGCGTGAACTCCACATAAGTGCGGCGCGGATCGTCCTGCGGCAGCCCGAAGATCTGCCAGGTGAATCCGAACACGCTTGGCTCCTCCACCCGCTCCACTCGCATCTGCACCGCAGGCCCGCCAGCCCAGCTCATCCGGGCCAACCCGCCCGGACGCAGGTCTATCGCCGCGTCATTGCCGAACCACGTGCCCAGGCCCTCGGCCGTGGTCAGGGCTGCCCACACCTCGGCTGGCGGGTGACCGAGATATACAGTGCGCTCGATGCGATCGGGAAACCCCATGCCAGCCCTCCTGAGAGTAGCAACCGAGTGATTGCTACTTTATAGCAACCGAGCAGTTGCGTCAATAGGCTGCGCGTCTCTTCAGCACGGTCCTTGCCGGACCCAGCCGGTTCCGTCGGTAGCATGCCGCACGTGGGTACGCGCTTCCACGGGTGGCCGGACCAGGCACAAGCGGTGCTGCTGAGGTTGGGCGGCGAGCCGTCGCGCGAGACGCGAGAGCAGGTACGCCGTCACCGCGAGCAATACGTGCGGCAGCCGATGATCGACCTGCTCAACGACCTTGCGGATGTCGACTCCTGGTATGAGGACTTCTCCGTGTGGCGCTATGCGAGCACGGCGTACTGGTGGCAGAACCAGTGCGCGGTCGTGCGGGTGGCACGCAATATTGAGATCGGGTTCCGCTTCAACCTCGACGGCCTGCGGGTCAGCGCCGGCTGGTGGTACGCCGGGTCCGAGCAAATCGCCCTGTTTCGCGGCGCCGTGGCCGCGGACCAGAGCGGGAGTGCCCTGCAGGACATCGTGTCGTCGCTTGCCACCGACGGCCATGAGATCCTCGGCGATGTCATGAAGCGCGTTCCGCGCGGCTACCCCGCTGAACACCCCCGGGCGGAACTGCTCAGGCACCGTTCACTGCTCGCGGCCCGCGAGCTGGAGTGCGATGCCGTGGCTGACGTCGAGCCGGTACACAGCACTTGCCAGCGGCTGCGGCCGCTGCTCGCCTGGCTCTGCGAGCACGCGGTCGTAGCGCCGGAGCGAGCGGGGGTGGCAGCGAGCCCGCGGGGCGGGGCTTAAGTACGTGTCCGTAGTGCGGCACTGCTCGCTCCCTGCCCGTGATATGGCCCTGGCTGCGGCTACGGTGGCTGCGTGACTGACCTCTGCATGCAGGATGCGGTTACCATCGCCGGGATGCTGCGCCGCCGGGAGGTGTCGGCTCGCGAGGTTGTCTCGGCGCACATTGCGCGGATTGAGGCGTTCGATCCGGTCATCAACGCCATCGTCACCAGGACTTTCGACGCGGCTCTGGCGCGCGCGGCGGCCGCCGACAATGCGATGGCCAGCGGGGGTGCGCTGGGCCTGCTGCACGGTCTACCGGTGGCCCACAAAGACTTGGCGGACACCGCTGGGGTTCGCACGACGTACGGGTCGCCGATATTTGCGGCGAACGTGCCCAAGCGCGATGCGCTGGTCGTGCAGCGGATGGCGCAGGCGGGCGCGATCAGCCTGGGGAAGACCAACGTGCCCGAGT
>JASHSO010000207.1 GCA_030038715.1 Streptosporangiaceae bacterium | reverse complement strand
ACAGCGGGTGCCGGAGCGGGACCCGCGAACGGAGGTTGGCAGGCTCGGGCGGTCGCTCAACATCATGCTCGGCCAGATCGAGACCGCGTTCCGTGCCCGGTCGGAGTCGGCTCGCGAGGCGCGCCGGTCCGAGGAGAGGATGCGCCAGTTCGTCGCCGATGCCAGTCACGAGCTTCGGACACCGCTGACAGCGATCCGCGGGTTCGCCGAGTACTACCGCCAGCGTGGCGGGATAGCGGTCGGCGGTGAATCCGGCGAGCCGGAAGCCCGCGCCCTCTCCGTGCCGGGCGGTGAGCCGGGCGGCTTGATCCCCGCGGGAACCGCGCCGGACGGTGAGCCAGGCGGCTCCATCCCCGCGGGAACCGCGCCGGACGGGAACGGGCAGCTTGCTCGGGCGGACCTCGACCGAATCATGCGCCGGGTCGAGCAGGAGTCCGCTCGGATGGGCATTCTCGTCGAGGACATGCTGCTGCTGGCCAGACTCGACCAGCAGCGCCCACTCGAGAACCGCCCCGTCGACCTACTGACCCTGGCCGCAGACGCGGTGCACGACGCGCGAGTCGTCGCGCCGGACAGAGATATCGCGCTCACCGTGATGCCGGGCGCCGCACTGCTGCTGCGCGGTGACGAGGTCCGGCTGCGCCAGGTGATTGGCAACCTGATGAGCAACGCGCTGACGCACACCCCGGACGGTACGCCGATCGAGGTCAGGTTGCGCGGCGGCCGGATGGACGAGCTGGCGGGTAGTGGCGCCGCCAGCAGCGGCGGCGCCACGGCAAACTCAGGCAAGCCCGCAACGGCGGCCGTGCTGGAGGTCAGAGACTCCGGGCCAGGCCTTTCTGCCGAGCAAGCGGATCGCGTGTTCGAGCGGTTCTACCGGGCCGACCAGGCCAGGCCGCGCGGAGGCGCTGGCTTGGGCTTGGCCATTGTCGCCGCGCTGGTGGCCGCGCACGGAGGCGTGAGCTGGGTGGACTCCAAGCCGGGCGAGGGAGCGACTTTCGGCATCGCGCTGCCGCTGGAGCCCGAAGCTATCGAGAGCCCGCAGCAGGAAGACGCCGAGGCGGATGGCGAGTTCTGCGACGACACCGACGCAGCTTGGGGTGACAGCGCGCCAACCGACAGCGCGCCAACCGACAGCGCCCTGGCCGACAATCGCTCAGGAGCGGGCGGGCCGGCGCGAGACCGCGGGAGCAGCGCGGATCGCTGATAGCACGGCGGCCAGCGCCATGAACGCCATCGAGGTGTAGAACGCCGCGTGCAGGCCCGTGGTGAATGCGGCGGCGAGGTAACCGTGCAGGCTGGTGGAGCCCACGAAGATCGCGAAAGCCAGGCCGCGTGAGATCGACCTGGACGCGATCAGGATTGCCGTCGAGAACGAGAAGACCATCCCGATGTTGGCGAACGTGCGCAGCATCCCCGAGGAAATGCCCAGCACGGCGGGCGGCGAGGCCTTCATCACCGCCGCGCTGTTGGCGGGGAAGAACGCGCTCGCCCCCGCGCCATTGATCACGCTACCGAGGACGACCAGCCACAACCCGCTGGTCAGCGACAGCTGAGCGTAGATGAGCAGCGCGACAACCTGGGTCGCCAGCCCCACGGTCGCCGGGATGACCGGACCGACCTTGTCGGCCACCCGGCCGGCGAACGGGCCGGTCGCGGACCCGATGACGTAGCCGGGGATCAGCAGCAGCGAGGCGTGGATCGGCGTCAGCCCTCGGGCGCCCTGCAGGTACATGATCACTAGGAACAGCACGGCGAAGTTGGCAAGACCCTGGAACAGCGACGCCAGCAGCGACGGCGCCATCATCGGGATCTTGAACAGCTTCAGGTCGAGCATCGGCTCGGCCTGGCGCAGCTCTAGCACCACGAACACGGCAAGCAGCACGACTCCGCCAGCCAAGTAGCCGACTACTTCGCCAGTCAGGCTGGTCGTGGCCAGCTTGGTCATCGCCCACAGCACGCCGAACAGCCCGAGCCCCAGCGTGACCATGCCGCCCGGGTCCAGGTGCCTACTGGCCCGTTCGCCACGCTCGCGCAGGACGCGGGTCGCCAACACCAGTGCCGCCGTGCCGATCGGCACATTGATCCAGAAGATCCAGCGCCAGGACACGTAGGTGACGATCAGCCCGCCGAGGATAATCCCCAGAACGGCGCCGAGGCTCCAGCCGACCGCGTTGTAGCCGTATGCCTTGCCACGCTGCTCCCGCGGGTAAAGGTCAGCGATCACTGCACCGCTGTTGGCGGTGACGAAAGCGCCGCCGATGCCCTGCAGGACGCGGAAGCAGATGATGGACGCCTCGTTCCAGGACAGCGCGCAAAGCAGCGAGCCGAGCACGAAGACGGCAAAGCCAGCCGCGTACATCCGCACCCGGCCGAACATGTCGCCAAGCCGCCCGACCTGCGTCGCCAGCAGCGTGATGACGAGCAGGTAGCCGATCACGACCCAGATCACCGATGCCAGCGAGACGTGCAGGTCACGCTCGATGGTCGGCAGCGCCAGCACGACGATCGTGGTGTCGACCGCGGTAATCAGCACACCGGTCATCACGACCACCATCGCGAGGCCGCGGCGGGTGACCGGCCCGGCCTGACTGCCCGTCTGGACGGTCGCGCTGCTGCTCGACACTGCCACCTCGCATAAGTTGCTTGCCAACCTGAGGAAGCGTAACGCCGGTCGCGAGGTTCGGCCGAGTGAGAGGCGGGCGGCGGGCTCAGCCGGCGCTCGCCGCCGCCCGCGCGGCGGCGAGCGCGTCATTCCGGTAGGCGGCACCGAACAGGCAGACATGCACCAGCAACGGGTGCAGCTGGTGCAGCGGGAACCTGGCGCGCCAGCCATCAGCGAGCGGTGCGACCTCCTGGTAAGCGGCCAGGATATGGTCCAGGTACGGCGCGCCGAACAGGGCGAGCATGGCCAGGTCAGTCTCCCGGTGCCCGCCGTGCGCGGCCGGGTCGATCAGCCAGCCCCGGCCGCCGGCCCACAGCACGTTGCCGGACCAGCAGTCGCCGTGGATCCGGCTCGGCGGCTCGGCAGGTCCGGCCGACCCGCTTATGCGCGCCGCGACAGACTCCATGAGCCGGACGTCGGCGCCGCTTAGCGTCCCGGCGTCCCTGGCGATCCTGGCGTAGGGCAGCAGCCGATTCGTCGCGTACCAGTCGGGCCAGGATTCTGCCTGGTCGTTGGGCAGCGGCAGGCCGGCTATCTCACCCGGCCAGGGTGCGCCGAAGCGAGCGGCGCCGGCCTTGTGCAGGGCCGCCAGGTCGCGGCCGAAACCTGCCGCTGCCTGCGGCGTCGGCCCGCCTGCCGCGACCCACTCAATGACCAGGCACGTCGTGTCCTGGCCGAGCACCGCGGGAACGGGCACGGCGCCGGCCTTGGCCAGCCAGCGCAGGCCGGCGGCTTCGGCCGCGAATCCGGGCTGCGTTCCCTGCCCCGCCTGGAACTGCCGGCTGGGGCGGGCCGCAGCCGGGGGCTCGGCCTCGTTCCCCTCCTGATGCACGGTTCGCCGGACATCCGCGACCTTCGCGAATGCAGCCCGGCCGTCGGGCAGGTGCAGCCGGTAATGCCGGGCTCCGTGCTGGCCGCCGAGATCACGAACGGCCGTTATGTCGCTCTGGAGCAGGAGTTCGAGCCGCGCCCGAGTGCCGGGGTCCACCCGGTTACCCGGGCTTGAGCAGGCCGACCAGCGCGCGGGCCAGGCCGCGGGAGGCCGCATGCACCAGCTCGAAGACCTCCGCGTACTCCTGCCAGCCGCCGTAATAGGGGTCGGGGACCTCGGCAGCTTCGCCGGCCTGCGGGTCAAAGGAGCGCAGCAGCTCGATCCGGCCTGCCAGTTCCCCGCTGTCGGCCGCCATCGCACGCAGGCTCTCCAGGTTCGCGCGGTCCATGGCCAGCAGCAGGTCATAATCGGCCAGCCAGGACGGCTGGATCTGGCGCGCTTCGTGCCCGGACCCGTCGTACCCGCGCCTGGCCAGCTCGGCCCTGGCTCGGGGGTCCATCGCCGCGCCGAGGTGCCAGTCGCCAGTTCCCGCGCTTCGCACCGCGACTCTCCCGTCCAGGCCCACCCGCTCAAGCTCGGCCCTCAGCACCACCTCGGCCATCGGCGACCGGCAGATGTTGCCCAGGCAAACCACGCAGATCTGGTACTGGCGATCGGGGTCACGCGCTGGCGGCGGCATGCGGTGCCGGATCTGGGCCGTCATGCACCCAAGCATGCCCGATTGGCCTGGCAGGCCGGCTGGCTGCCACCATGTACAGCATGGCTGCGCCCGACCCGAACCAGCAGGACGGTGACCCCTACCGGTCACTGTCGTTCTGGCTCGACACGGTGCCAGGCAGCCTGCAGCCCGGCGAGCCGCTGCCAGGTGACACACAAGCAGATGTGGCGATCGCCGGCGCGGGCTTCACCGGCCTGTGGACGGCTTACTACCTGATCAAGCGGGATCCCCGGCTGAGGATAGTGGTGTGCGAGCGGGAGATCGCCGGTTACGGTGCCTCAGGACGGAACGGGGGGTGGTGCTCGGCACTGTTTCCCGCATCGCTGGCCAAGCTCAGCCGGATGGCAGGCCGGGACGCCGCGATTGCCATGCAGCGTGCCCTGTACACCACGGTCGACGAGGTGGGCAAGGTCGTGGCAGACGAGGGCATCGACTGCCACTGGGCCAGGGGCGGCACCGTCATGCTGGCCCGTTCGCCAGCCCAGCTCGAGCGAGCCCGGGCCGAGGTGGCCGAGTTCCGCGAGTTCGGCTTCGGAGAGACGGACCTGCGGCTGCTGAATGCCGCGCAGGCGCGCGCGGCCGTGTCGGCGACGGACGTGCTCGGCGGTACCTACACCCCGCACTGCGCGGCCATCCACCCGGCACGCCTCGCCCGCGGGCTGGCCGACGCTGTTAGGCAGGCTGGAGTTTCTGTCTACGAGCGCACCCCGGTGCTGGCGATAGAGCCAGGGCGGCTGGTCACTGGTTCCGGCACTGTTCATGCCGGGCACGTGATCAGGGCGACGGAGGGCTACACGGCTGGGCTGCCAGGTTTCCACCGGGCAGTTGCGCCGCTGTACTCGCTGATGATCGCTACCGAGCCGCTGCCGGACCCGGTGTGGGACCAGATCGGCCTGTTCTCCCGGCCGACATTCGGCGACTTCCGGCACCTGGTCATCTACGGGCAGCGGACATCGGACGGACGGCTTGCCTTCGGCGGACGCGGCGCGCCGTATCACCTCGGCTCGGCGATCAGGTCGTCCTACGACCGGGTGCCTGCGGTGTTCGGGACGCTGCGCCAGACCCTGATCGAGCTCTTCCCGGTGCTGGGCACCGCACGGATGACGCACCACTGGGGCGGGCCGCTCGGCGTCCCGCGCGACTGGTGCGCGTCTGTCGGCCTCGACCCGGCTACCGGGATCGGCTGGGCGGGCGGCTACGTCGGTGACGGGGTCTCGACGACTAATCTGGCCGGCCGGACGCTGGCTGACCTGGTTACGGGCACGTCCAGCGACCTGACGGGGCTGCCGTGGGTCGGGCACCGCTCGCCGCGCTGGGAGCCCGAACCGCTGCGCTGGCTCGGCTTGAACGCGGGCCTGCAGGTCATGCGGATGGCGGACTGGCAGGAAGTGAGGACCGGCCGGCCGTCTGGAGCTGCCCGGTTCATGAGCAGGTTCCTCGGGGGATGAGTGCTGGCGTCGCGCAGAGCGCCGGCTGCGTTCGCCAGCGGCGCGGGATGGGTTCGGGCATGATTCGCACCTGGCAGATGAGTTACGCTACGATCGCTCCGTCTCTAGCGCCGCTAGCTCAATTGGCAGAGCAGCGGACTCTTAATCCGCGGGTTCGGGGTTCAAATCCCTGGCGGCGCACCCGTACTGACCAGGTGTTTTGCCCTCTTTCGGTTGTCTGCGCGCCGGGATGGTATGGGCGGAGGTTGGCCAGTGTATGGGCGCAGGAGTTGGCCTGGGCGCTGATACTC
>JASHSO010000206.1 GCA_030038715.1 Streptosporangiaceae bacterium | reverse complement strand
GTGGGATAGCAGTTTCTCGCACAGCGCGCGGGCCCGGTCCACTTCGCCGATATCGGTCAGCGCCGAGACCAGCCAGAACGAGCAGATCGTGAACGTGCCTTCCTCGCCGGCGAAGCCGTCGTCAGTCTCCCCGACGCGGTAGCGAAGCACGAGGTCGTCTTCGCTCAGCTCGTCGGCGATAGCCAGCACGGTCTTGCGCACGCGTTCGTCGTCCGGCGGCAGGAAGCCCACCAGAGGTATCAGCAGCAGCGAGGCATCCAGCGCCGTCGTCTCGTAGTGCTGGCAGAAGACGCCGCGATCGTCGGTACCGTGGGCGCAGACGTCGGCGTGCATCTCGTTGGCGGCGCTACGCCACTGCCGCGCCCGCGCGGTGTCGCCGCGCAGCAGGGCGAGCTTGGCGCCACGGTCGGCGGCCACCCAGCACAGGATCTTCGATGCGGTGAAGTGCTGGGCCGGGCCGCGGACCTCCCACAGTCCCTGATCCGGATCCCGCCAGTGCTTGATCGCCGCCTCGACCTGGCGGGTGAGCATGGGCCAGCGCCTCTCGTCCAGCTTGTCCCGCGAGCGCAGGTGCAGGTACACCGAGTCCAGCAGGACGCCCCACACGTCGTGCTGCCGCTGGTCGAAGGCGCCGTTGCCGATCCGTACCGGACGCGCCCCGTCATAACCCGCCAGGTGATCGAGGATCTGCTCGGTCAGCTCGCGCTCGCCACCGATCCCGTACATGATCTGCAGGTCCGACTCTGACTCCGCGAGGTCAGCCAGGAAGTAGAAGAAGTCATTCGCCTCGCGGTCCAGGCCGAGGGTATACAGCCCCCAGAGCATAAACGTCGAGTCGCGCAGCCAGGTGTAGCGGTAGTCGTAGTTGCGCTCTCCGCCGGGAGTCTCCGGCAGTGAGGTTGTCGCAGCCGCGAGGAGCGCCCCGGTGGGGGCATAGATCAGTCCCTTCAGCGTCAGCGCGGACCGCTGCAGGAACTTGCGCCACGGGTGATCGGGGAAGGTGCCGCGGCTCAGCCACTCGTGCCAGAAGTCCGAGGTGGCGGCGAGCCGCTGGTGAGCCTCGCCGAAATTCTGCGGCGGGCTGGCGTCCCCCCACGACAGGGCGCAGAACACATGTTCACCGGCGCGCAGGCGGCGCCTCGCGCGGGCTCGCGCGCCCTCGAATCCGAGGTTCAGGTCTGTGGTCAGCCGCAGTTTCTGTTCGCCAGCGATCGCCTCGGCCTGCCCATACCCACTACCTGCGTAGCGCCAGGTCCCGCGCAGCCGGCCGTAATCGAAGGCAGGCTCGCACTCCATGACGAAGTCGATGGACCCGTTCAGGCAGCGGACCGTCCGTAGCAGCACACGCTCGGCGCAGTGGTCGACAGGGACACGCCGATGAGTGGCCGACCGGCCCGACTGATGCGGCCAAGGGCCGATGAGGAGCACGTCACGGACCACCGCCCAGCCCGTCGGGGCGGCCCAGGTGGTCTCCAGCACCATCGTGCCCGGTAGGTAGCGCCTACCCGACGGCACGCTGATGTCGGCAGGCCCGAGCCGGAACGACCCGGCGTCGCGGTCCAGCATGGTGGCGAAGACGCTCGGTCCATCCATCCGCGGCAGGCACATCCACTCCACGCTGCCGTCGGGAGCGACGAGCGCCGACACCTCACAGTCGGACAAGAAGCCGTAGTCGGCGATCGGCGGGAACGGGCTGCCGCCCGGCGTCGGATGCGTTCCGCGGGAAGGCACGTCAGCTTCCGCCCCGGCGCAGTGCCGGGCACGGCCGCTGCCTGCGCTGCGATCGACGACACATACCGATCGGGAAGGTACCCCTCGCCCGGCGAGGGCAATCGCGCCACACGCGTCACGCGGGCAGCAGTTACACGGCCACAAGGGCGGGTAGGTGGCGGGATAGGAGTAACCGGGCAAGTGCCGGCGGACAGTGGCCGGTCTGCTGCGGGCGAAGTTGGCGTTCTCCGGCGGGGGCGGGGCTGCGCGTTGATCGAACGGCTGGTCATCTTCGGGGCAACTGGCGACCTCACGGCTCGCTACCTGCTGCCTGGACTTGCGTCCTTGCAGGCGGCCGGGCACCTGGGCGCGGACTTCACGCTGACCGGTGCCGGGCGGGAGAACTGGGACGACGACCAGTTCAGGCAGTGGGCCCTTGGTCAGCTAGACCGCCATGCCCAGGAGGTTCCCGCCGCCAGTCGCCAGGCGGTGGCACGGGCGGCACGCTACCGCCAGGCTGACGTGACCAACCCGGCCGACGTGGCAGCCGCGATCGACGGCAGGGATCCCATCGCCGCCTACCTGGCGCTGCCGCCGGCCGTCTTCCCGGCCGCGGTGTCGGCGCTGCACGACGCCGGGATGCCCGCGGGCAGCCGGATCGTGCTAGAGAAGCCGTTCGGCGAGGACCTGGCCAGTGCAATCGAGCTGAATCAGCTCCTGGCGACGACGGTACCCGAGCAGGCGGTGTTCCGGGTCGATCACTTCCTGGCCATGACGACAGTGCAGAACGTACTCGGATCCCGGCTCGCGAACCGGGTGCTCGAGCCCATCTGGAACAGTGCGCACATCGCCGAGGTGGAGATCGTCTGGGAGGAGTCCCTTGCGCTGGAAGACCGGGCGGGCTACTACGACGGCGTGGGCGCACTCAAGGACATGGTGCAAAACCACCTACTGCAGGTGCTGTGCCTGGTCGCGATGGAGCCGCCAGTCAGCCTCGGCGAACGCGACCTGCGCGACCGCAAGGTCGACGTGCTGCGGTCAATACGGCCGCTGACCGCACAAGACGTCGGGCACCGCACCCGGCGTGCCCGGTACGCGGCCGGGCAGGTCGACGGGCATGATGTACCGGCTTACACCAAGGAAGACGGGGTCAACCCGGCCACTGGCACCGAGACGTTTGCCGAGGTGCAGTTCGAGCTCGACAATTGGCGCTGGCCCGGAACGATCTTCTCCTTGCGCACTGGCAAGGCGCTGGGCCGGGACCGCAAGGAGGTGGCGGTGCGGTTCCGTCCAGTCCCGCACCTGCCGTTCGGGCACGGCTTGACTGCAGTGCCCAACGTGCTGCGGTTCGGGCTCGAGCCAGAGGGCCTGACGCTCGAGCTGACCGGCGTCGGCGCCCATGC
>JASHSO010000205.1 GCA_030038715.1 Streptosporangiaceae bacterium | reverse complement strand
GACGGGGATGGCGGACTTGGCGCCACAGCCCTCGCGGCGCTGCCCGATGCGGTCAGGCTGCGGGTGCTGCGCGGCGTGGCCCTGGCGGCCGGCTGCCCGGCCGGCGCGCTGTCGGAGCGGAACATAGCCGACATCGACCGGCTTGTCACCGCCTGGCGCGGTCAGCGCTGGGCTGACCTGCCGGGTGGGGTCCGCTGCGAGCGCAGATATGGCAGGCTGCTGTTCACCACACCGCCGCGACCGGAGGCCGAGGGTGGACGAGAACGACATGGGAGCCGATCTCAAGGAAGTCCTGATCACTCCGGAGCAGATCAGCCGGCGAGTCCATGAGCTCGCTGCGCAGATCGACGCCGATTACGCTGATCGCGAACTGCTGCTTGTTGGAGTGCTCAAGGGCGCCGTGATGGTGATGGCCGACCTGGCCAGAGCCATGCACCTGCCGGCCAGGATGGACTGGATGGCGATCTCGTCCTACGGGTCGGGTACCAAATCCTCCGGTGTCGTGCGGATCCTGAAGGACCTGGACACCGACATCACCGGGCGGCACGTGCTGGTGGTCGAGGACATCGTCGATTCGGGCCTGACGCTCTCCTGGCTGGTCGGTAACCTGCGGTCACGCGGGCCCGCCTCGGTGCGGGTCTGCGTGCTGCTGCGCAAGCCAGCGGCCTTGCGGATGAACGTGGACGTCGCCTATACCGGGTTCGACATCGAGGACGCGTTTGTCGTCGGTTACGGGCTTGACTACGCCGAGCGGTACCGGAATCTCCCGTTTGTCGGCCTGCTTGCGGAGCAGGTGTATCGGCAGCACGGCGACTAGCTGCCGCCCGGCTCGCGCGGCCCCTGCGCGAGGGTCACCGAGTTGGCGCGTGGGAACCGGCGCCGCGATGGCGTTCGTTAACGTGGGTAGGACGCGTTAGACGGCCGCCCCTGCCCCTGCGGCCTTCCGCCGTGTGGCTTGCTGCGTTACTGCGACGGCTAGCTCGGTGTACCGTCGAGTAATCCCGTGCTAGTCAGGCGGGAACAATAGGCCGCGCATAGGCGCTGGTTGGAAGGAAGCCTCGCCGGCATGGCGGGGTGCGAGGCTCGTCAGGAGGGACTGGCCAGACCTGTGGGCCGTTCATCAATGGATTTGAGGCGCATCTTCCGCGGCTGGGTGCTTGCCATCCTCTTTGTCGCGATCATCCTGGTGATTCTGTACCGGCTCGTCAACACGGGCCCGCAGTACACCCAGGTCAACACCTCGCAGGCGATTCAAGCCATCGAGACCGGCAACGTGCGCTCTGTCACCCTGACCGACGTGGACCAGATCATCCAGCTCACCACCAAGAAGGGCCAGAACTGGGAAGCCTCCTGGGTCGGGTCCCAGGGCACCGAGCTCGCCAACATGCTGCAAGCCGACGTCAAGAGCGGGGTGCTGCCCAAGGGCGTGTACAACGTCAAGGTCCCCAAGAGCAGCTCATTCTGGACGCTGGTCTTCACCTACCTGCCGTTCCTGATCATCTTCCTGCTGTTCATGGTGTTCTTGAACCAAATGCAGGGCGGCGGCTCGCGGGTCATGAACTTCGGCAAGTCCAAGGCCAAGCTCATCACCAAGGACACGCCGAAGACGACGTTCGCCGACGTGGCCGGCGCCGACGAGGCCATCGAGGAGCTGCAGGAGATCAAAGAGTTCCTGCAGAGCCCGGGTAAGTTCCAGGCCATCGGCGCCAAGATTCCTAAGGGCGTGCTGCTCTACGGACCGCCGGGCACCGGCAAGACCCTGCTGGCCAGGGCGGTTGCTGGCGAGGCCGGCGTGCCGTTTTACTCGATCTCCGGTTCTGACTTCGTCGAGATGTTCGTCGGCGTCGGCGCATCCCGAGTCAGGGACCTGTTCGAGCAGGCGAAGGCCAACGCGCCCGCGATCGTGTTCGTCGACGAGATCGACGCGGTCGGCAGGCACCGCGGCGCGGGTTTCGGCGGCGGCCACGATGAGCGTGAGCAGACGCTGAACCAGTTGCTCGTCGAGCTGGACGGATTCGACACCAAGGGCGGCGTCATCGTCATCGCGGCCACCAACCGGCCCGACATCCTGGACCCGGCGCTGCTGCGGCCCGGCCGGTTCGACCGCCAGATCGTGGTCGCGCAGCCCGATCTGGCTGGGCGCAAGGGCATCCTGCGGGTGCATGCTCGCGGCAAGCCGTTCGGGCCCGACGTCGACCTCGACATCATCGCCAGGAGAACCCCCGGTTTCACTGGGGCCGACCTAGCCAACGTGATCAACGAAGGTGCGCTGCTGACCGCTAGGGCCAATCAGAACCAGATCCAGATGGCCTCGCTGGAAGAGGCCATCGACCGGGTCACCGCCGGACCCAAGCGCAAGAGCGTGCTGCTGTCGGAGAAGGAACGCAAGGTCATCGCCTACCACGAAGGCGGGCACGCCCTGGTGGGGCACGCGCTGCCGAACGCCGACCCAGTGCACAAGATCACGATCATCCCTCGGGGCCGGGCACTCGGTTACACCGCGGCCGCTCCGGCCGAGGACAAGTTCCTGGTCAGCAGGGCCGAGATGATGGACCAGCTGGCCATGCTCCTAGGCGGCCGTACCGCGGAGGAGCTGGTGTTCCACGAGCCGACCACGGGCGCCGCCAACGACATCGAGAAGGCCTCGTCAGTGGCCCGCGGCATGGTGGTCGAGTACGGCATGAGCGAGCGACTCGGCGCCAGGAAGTTCGGAACCGGGGACGGCGAGCCCTTCCTCGGCAGGGAAATGTCGCACTCCCGCGACTACTCCGAGGAGATCGCCTCGGCCATCGACGATGAGGTGCGGCGACTCATCGAGTCGGCACACGACGAGGCCTGGGAGATCCTCGTTCAGTACCGCGACGTCCTTGACACGCTGGTGTTGCAATTGATGGAGCACGAGACGTTGTCCCGCGATCAGGTGCTGGAGATCTTCGCGCCGGTGCATAAGCGGCCCGCGCGTGGCACCTACACCGGCTACGGCAAGCGGCTGCCCTCCGACCGGCCACCCGTGCTCACGCCCAAGGAGCTGGCGCTCACGGCGGCCTCGGACAGCAAGGAACTTCCGCAGTCGCTCGGGAACGGGCAGGCTGCCAGCGCAGTCGGCCTGCCAGCCAGCTCGCAGCCAACTAGCCAGCCGTTCGGCGCGAACCCGCTCGGTGGCGGGAGTCCGCTCGGCGGCCAGCCAGTGCCGGGGTCAAACCCGCTGGGCGGCCCGCCGCTGCCCGGCGCGAACCCGCTCGGTGGCGGCAGTCCGCTCGGCAGTGAGCCGCTGCACGGCTCGCAGGACCACGACAGCCAGCATGATCCCGCCGAGGACGGCGGCTCAGATGGCGAATCTCATTGAGCGAGGACTTCGACCTGCCACGGATAGAGTGGGCAGTCCGGGAGATCCTTGCCGCCATCGGTGAGGATCCCGACCGTGATGGGCTTCGCGGCACGCCCGCGAGGGTCGCACGGTCCGTTGCGGAGCAGTTTGGCGGGCTTCGAATGCAGCCCGCCGACGTGCTGACGACGGTGTTCGATGCCGATCATGACGAGATGGTGCTGGTCAGGGACATCGAGGTCTACTCGATCTGCGAGCACCACCTGGTGCCGTTCTTTGGAATGGCGCACGTCGGCTACGTCCCTAACGAGAAGGGCCAGATCACCGGCCTGTCCAAGCTGGCGAGGCTGGTGGACCTCTTCGCCCGCCGTCCTCAGGTACAGGAACGCATGACCAGCCAGATCGCGAACGCTCTGATGGAAACGCTGGAGCCGCGGGGGGTTATCGTCGTTATAGAGGCCGAGCACTTGTGCATGTCCATGCGAGGTGTGCGCAAGCCCGGTGCGAAGACAGTGACATCCGCGGTCCGCGGCTGTTTTCTGAGTTCGGAGAGTACAAGGGCCGAGGCCATGAGCCTGATAGTCGGCCGTCGCTGACCGCGTAGCCGGAGTATTGCGGGGTTCGGCCCGGGCTCAGAGCCGACTGACTACGCTGGTGGCCCGTGCGGGCCCGACCTTCCTGTCCCGATATGGAACAACGTAACCAGCCAGGCACGGCGGAACGTGCGAGCACCGCTGGCGACAAGGCGCCGTCGCCTTCCTCGGCGCGCCCGCTCGACCTGCGTCGGCAGCGCTGGTGGCTGCCCTTCACCGCGGGCCTGACGGCGCTGCTGGTCGGAATCGGCTACATCCTCGAGGGCGTCGATCCCGGGCTGTTCCACCACAGGCTCGGGCGACTCGAGCACCTCGCCCCTGGCACCGTCGTCAGCCTGACCAGGACCGCCGACGTGATCATCGGGTTGTTGCTGCTGATGCTTTCGCACGGCCTGCGCAGGCGGAAGCACCGCGCCTGGGCATCGGTGATCGCACTGCTCGCCGCCGCACTGGTCCTGCACACGCTGCTGAGCCTGGTGATTCACCGGCTGGTGCCAACCGTGCCAGCGCAGTCACTGCATCCGGTGGCCGACCTGGTGTCCGCTGCCCTGCTTGTCGTGCTGTTCTGCTACCGGCGGCAGTTCTATGCGGTCGGTGACCCGCGGTCCCGCTGGCGGTCGCTGTGGCTGCTCTGCGGACTGGTGCTGGCCGACGTCCTCATCGGCCTGTCCTACCTGGCGGTCAGCCATGGCCTGGTCGGTAGCTACACGCCGATGCAACGGATCCAGTCGGTAATTGCGAACATGCTCGGCTTCTCCGGGCCTGTCCAGTTCGCGACGGAAAGCGAGCTTGATCACTTCGGTTTCCTGATGGGTGGACTCGGCTTGTTCACCCTGGTCGTTGCCGCCTACATGTTCCTGCGGCCGGCTGGCCAGACGAGCGGGCTCGCACCGGCCGACGCGATCAGGATCAGGCAGTTGCTCGACCGGCATGGTGACCAGGACTCACTTGGCTATTTCGCACTTCGGCACGATAAGAGCATCATCTGGTCGCCATCCGGCAAGGCGTGCATTGGATACCGCGTGCTTTCCGGCGTGATGCTCGCTAGCGGTGATCCCATCGGCGACTCGGAGGCCTGGCCCGGGGCCATCCACCGCTTCCTCGACGAAGCGGCGCGGCACGCCTGGGTGCCCGCTGTGATTGGCTGCAGCGAGCTTGGTGCGGAGATCTGGAGCCGCGAGGGTAGCCTTGCCGCGCTCGAGCTTGGTGACGAAGCGATAGTCAGCGTGGCGGACTTCAGCCTCGAAGGGCGCCCGATGCGCAACGTGCGGCAGATGGTGGGCCGCGTCTGCCGCCAGGGTTATGTGGCCGAAGTCCGCAGGGTCGGCGACATCCCGCAGGCCGAGATCGACGGGCTGGTCCGCCAGGCGGATAGCTGGCGTGGCAGCCCCACCGAGCGTGGGTTCTCGATGGCCCTCGGCCGGGTTGGCGGTGCCGACGACGGGTGCTGCGTGGTCGCGACGGCGACCAAGGACGGCGTCCTTCGCGCACTCCTGCACTTCGTGCCGTGGGGCAGCGACGGCCTGTCACTCGACCTCATGCGCCGGGACAGGGCGGCGGCGCCCGGCCTGAACGACTTCCTGATCGTCGAGGCCATCAAGGCGGCCGGCGACCTGGGTATCAAACGCGTGTCGCTGAACTTCGCGGTATTCCGGTCGGCCCTTGAGCGGGGCGAGCGGATCGGCGCGGGACCTGTGTCGCGCGTCTGGCGCGGATTCCTGCTCTTCTTGTCGCGCTGGTTCCAGATCGAGTCGCTGTACAAGTTCAACGCGAAGTTCAGCCCGGAATGGGTGCCACGGTTCCTGGTCTTCCCCGGCACCAGGGACGCGCCGCGGATCGGGCTGGCCGCCCTGGAGGCAGAGGCGTTCCTGGTCTGGCCGACCATCGAGATCCGCAGGATCGGCAGGAAGCTGCGTCCGGGTCGGCTCAGGAAGCGGCTGGCCGCAAGGGCCGGGCGGGCTGGCGGGGCTTCGCGCGCCGCCGACAAGCGCACTTCGGCTGACCAGCGGTCCGCCGATCTTGCCCGGCGGCCCTAGCCCCCCGAACCTCGTCTGTCGGCCCTAGCCCCCCGAACCTCGTCTGTCGGCCCGGGAAAGGCGACTTCGTAGTGGTTGGGTGACCGCAAAGCGGTTTATATCGGTCATAGAAATCGCTGCAACCGCTACAAAGTGGCGGCGTCCCCGCCGGGACCGCTGGAGCCGTAGATTGGCCTGTATGACTGCCGAGGCTGACGGGCCACATGGCGGCGCGCGCTGGCGGGCTGCGGGCAAGCTGCCGAGTCAGTCGCGGTGCCTGGTCATGGGCGTCGTGAACGTCACCCCCGACTCGTTCTCCGACGGCGGGACCTGGCTTGATCCGGACAAGGCCATCGCGCATGGCCTGGAGCTAGCCGGCCAGGGTGCCGACATCATCGACGTCGGCGGCGAGTCGACTCGGCCCGGCGCGGAGCGAGTGCCCAAGGCCGACGAGCTCAGCCGGGTACTGCCTGTGGTCAAGGCCCTGGCGGCGGCCGGCTGTTACGTCAGCATCGATACCATGCGCGCCGAGGTGGCGAGCGAGGCGCTGGCCGCCGGAGCCAGGATGGTGAACGACGTCAGCGGCGGCCGGGCGGACCCGGATATGCCCGGCCTGGTCGCCGCCATGGGAGTGCCCTATGTAGTCATGCACTGGCGCGGGCACAGCGCCGACATGTACGGCCCCGCCGTCTATGCCGACGTGGTCGGCGAGGTACGGGCAGAACTCGGCCGTCGGGTTGACGCTGCGATAGCGGCGGGCGTGGACCCCGAGCTGATCATTCTCGACCCTGGCCTGGGCTTCGCCAAGCTGCCCGAGCACAACTGGAAGCTGCTGGTCAGCCTGGACCGCATCGCCAGGCCACCCGGTTACGACAGGCAGTTCCCGGTGCTTGTCGCGGCGTCACGCAAGGGGTTCCTCGGCAAGGTAGTCGCCGGTCCCGACGGTCGGCCCCGCTCGTTCGCGGGCAGCGACGACGCCACGATCGCGGTGACCGCGCTCGCTGTCGCCGCGGGCGCATGGTGCGTACGCGTGCACGCGGTGCCCGGCAATGTAGACGCGGTCCGGGTAGCCACGCGCTGGCGCCAGGAGTACCTGGCGGGCACCGGCTGATGCCAGACCGAATCGCGATCACCGGGCTGCGCGTAACCGGTCGGCACGGCGTGCTCCGGAGCGAGCGGCAGGTCGGCCAGGAATTCGTCGTGGACGTCGTCCTCTGGCTCGATACCGCGCCGGCCGCCATCGCCGACGACCTGAGCCTGACAGCCGACTATGGTGCGATCACCACGCGGCTGGGCGAGATCGTCGCGGGCGAGCCGGTCGAGCTGATCGAAACGCTCGCGGCCAGGCTGGCCGAAGCCTGCCTGGCGTATCAGCCGGTGCGGGAGGCCGAGGTCACCGTGCACAAGCCGCACGCGCCCGTGAGCCAGACCGTTGCCGACATCTCGGTGACCATCCGCCGAGGCAGGTCATGACGACGGACGGCCGCGTACCCGTGGTGCTGTCGATGGGCAGCAACATCGCCGACAAACTGGCGAACTTGCAGCTCGGCGTCTCCGTGGTGTGTCGCGGCGGCCTCTCATGCCAGGCGGTCTCCGGCGTCTACCAGACTGCTCCGGTGGGCGGTCCGGAGCAGGACGACTACCTCAACGCCGTGCTGCTCGCCGCCACGTCGCTGCCGCCCGGCCAGGTTCTGGCGCGCTGCCAGGAGGCCGAGGAAGCGGCCGGCCGGGTCAGGTCGGTGCGCTGGGGGCCGCGGACGCTGGATGTCGACGTCATCGCCTACGGCGATCAGGTCAGCACCGACCCGGAGCTGACATTGCCGCACCCGCGCGCACACGAGCGGGCCTTCGTCTTGATGCCGTGGCTGGAAGTTGCGCCCGACGCGTCCCTGCCAGGCCTGGGGCGGGTCGTCGACCTGCTCGCGGTGACCGGCACCGCCGGTGTGCGACGGCTGCCCGACCTGCGGCTCGCCCTGCCCGACTGCGTGCAGCAGAAGGCCGTGACCGCATGCAGGTGACGCGCCCAAGCACGCTCATCGGCCTGTTCGCGCTCTGCGTGCTCGCCTCGTGGCTGGCGGTCCGGGAGACCTTCGCCGGCCTGCCGCTGCTGCCAGTGACGGCCATCCCCGCGCTGGTAGCCCTCGCCATCGCCGAGACCCTGGTGGGCAGGAATGTCAAGGGCAGGCTCGCCAAGCCAGGGACCGGCAAGCCGCTCGCGCCGATCGCGGTCGCCAGGCTGGCGGCGCTGGCAAAGGCGAGCTCGGTCACCGCTGCCGCGATAGCCGGGCTGGTGTGCGGGTTCCTGATCTATGTACTCGGCGAGCTGTCCAAGGCAGAGCCCGCGCGCGACGCCAAGGTTGCCGGCGCCACCGTGGTCGCCGCCGGGCTGCTCGTGGTGGCGGCCCTCTACCTAGAACGATGCTGTCGTGCGCCGACGCCGCCCGACGACGACGGGGAGCCGGACTGGCGAGACAGTTGGCAGTGGCACCATTAACCGGCACGCAGTTGTGAGGAGGGCACGCCGATGGCCGCAGTGCCGCCACCCGGCCGTGGCGGACACGCCCAGCACCCGGCCCAGCTAGGCGTGGGCGTCGTCGGCGCGGGGCGGGTTGGCACCGCGCTCGCCGTCGCGCTCGGCCGGGCCGGCCACAAGGTTGTCGCGGCGTCCGCGGTGTCGACGGCCTCGCGGCAGCGGGTCGAGCGCTTCCTGCCGGGTACACCGGTGATCCAGCCGGCCGACGTCGTTGCCGCCGCGGACCTGGTATTGCTGACGGTTCCGGACGACGTGCTGGGCGGCCTGGTTGCCGGCCTGGCCGCGACCGGCGCGCCGCTGACCGGTCGCCTCCTCGCGCACGCAAGCGGCCTGCACGGCCTGGCCGTTCTCGAGCCCGCCGTCCGGCTCGGGGCGCTGCCGCTGGCGTTGCACCCGGTCATGACCTTCACCGGTCGCGCCGACGACGCTGACAAGCTGGCCGGAATCTGTTTCGGTGTCACCGCGCCGCCCGCCTTGCGTCCGGCCGCCGAGGTGCTGGTCATGGAGATGGGCGGGGAGCCGGTGTTCATCGACGAGGCGGACCGAGGCCTGTACCACGCCGCACTGGCCGGCGCGGCTAATCACCTGGTGACGCAGGTTCTGCAGGCAGCGGACCTGCTGGCCGCGGTCGGCGTGGCGCACCCCGCCCGAATGCTTGGCCCGCTGCTGTCCGCTGCCCTAGACAATGCGCTGCGGCTCGGCGATGCCGCACTGACCGGG
>JASHSO010000204.1 GCA_030038715.1 Streptosporangiaceae bacterium | reverse complement strand
AACTTCGACGGCCTGCCCTGGCCGACTGAGTACTCCACGTACTCGACTCCCGGCGACGTGATCATCATGGCCCAGGCGGCGATGAGGCTGCGGGTATTCCGCGACATCGTGCGGCAGCGCACGCACTGGATCGGGGCCACTGCCCTGCACCACAGCTACTTCTGGCGGAATACCGACCTGTTGCTAGCCAGCTACCGGGGCGCGATCGGGATCAAGACCGGATTCACCCTGGCCGCCGGGTATTGCCTGCTGTTCGAAGCCGACCGCGGCGGCCAGGAATTGCTCGGCGTAGTGCTCGACGCCTCCGATTCCAATCCCGCGATCCGCTTCACGGCCGCCGCCCGCATGCTGAACTGGGGCTTCCATGACCTCAGCGGCCAGCGGCTCGAACTCCGTAAAACCGGCGTTGCGCAGTTGCAACCGGACTCGGTCAGCAGCGCCGCCAACGTCGACGGACGACAGATACCACTAAGCAGCTGCCACAAGGCGGCGCTGCCGTGCTACGTCGCGTGATCCATGAGACTTTGAGGTCTGGCAGGCCCCGAACTGTCATGGATCACGGTCGGGCGGCAGAACTGTGCCAGGGCCACGCCGATCCTGCTTCAATCGGCGCAGCCGAGCCACGTGGCCGAAGACGGCGTACTGGCAGGCCCGCACTGAGCAAGCGGCCCGATGTGGCGCGCGAGCACCGCCCAGCCGACAAGGAGAGCCGACACGACGAGCGCAGCGGCGATCCACTTCACCACACCTCAATAGTGCCACGAGCGGCCAGCGAGGCCAGCTCGGTCAGCCGATCGGCAGCGACAACGGCCAACCAGGCCCGAACTTGCCTGGAGGACTCGACGCGCTCGATGTCGGCTCGGGCGAGCCGAGCCTCAGGCCACAGCGTTCGGCGCGCTGGGATTGGCGGTCATCGTTACGGCTGACTGTGCCCATCGTGCGATCCGGTCGAGCAATGCCAGCGAGGCCCCGGCCTCGGCGTGCGTGAATCCTGTCACTATCCAAAGTTCCTTGGGCTGCTTGGCAGCCTCGAAGAGCTGCTCCGCATGATCGGCAGGGATGAACTCGTCCCTGTCGCCGTGCACGATCAGCAGCGGCGTCGGTGCTATCCGCGCCGCCGCCTCCGCGGGCGGCACCGGGATCGGATCCCACTTGTCTTCGCTAATGCGCGTGTTCAGGAACTTCCTGGTCACCATGCGGCCGACCTTGCGCTCCACCGCCCAGTGCACGCGCCGCATCGAGCGGGTCCCGCGGTAATACCAGCGGCCTGGGCCGCTGACCGAGACGACCGCGTCAGGCCCGCCGAGCAGGCCGGCGTGCCTGAGCACCACAGAGGCGCCCATCGAGAAGCCGACACTGGCGATTCGCTGGTAGCCGAGCTCGCGGGCGAACCTGATCGCGGTGTCCACGTCGTTGATCTCGCGATCGCCCAGCGTGGAAGAGCCGCCCGACCTGCCATGCCCGCGGAAGTCGAAGGCCACCACCCCGCCATGCCGGTTCAGCCTGGTCGCTACCTTCCACACGGCGGGCCGCTGCCAGCTCTGCGTGAACCCATGCGCCACCACGAATCCGAGTTTCGCGTCGCCAGTCAGGTGCACGGCGTCGATGGGAACTCCGTCGTCGGTTACCAGCGTTACGGCCTTCGTCACGCGCTTGGTCATGCTCCTATTCTGCGGGACGATCCGAGTTGGCTGACCCACCTCTTCCCCCAGCCGGATAGGCTGCGGCACTCTGGTGCCATTCCGCACTGTCCATCTGCCACCGGAGACCTTCATGCCACTGCTTGACCAGCTTGTCGCCGCGATCAAGTCGGCTGCCGTCGAGGTCGTGGACCTGACCGCTGTGCTCGAACCATCGACCCCGATCATCCAGCTGCCAGCGCCGTTCGCGAACACGATCCCGTTCTCCTTGCAGGAGATCAGCCGCTATGACGAGCGCGGCCCCGCATGGTACTGGAACAACATCAGCACCGGCGAGCACACAGGGACGCATTTCGACGCCCCCGTGCACTGGATCACCGGCCGCGACCGCGGTGATGTCGCCACAGTCCCGGTGACCGCCCTGATCGCCCCCGCCGCAGTGCTCGATTTCAGTGCTCAGGCGGCGGCAAACCACGACTTCCTGTTGCAGGTGGACGACATCAAGCAATGGGAAACTGTGCACGGTCCGCTGCCCGAGGGCGGCTGGCTGCTCTACCGCACCGGCTGGGACTCCCGCTCGGCCAGCCAGCGGGAGTTCCTGAACGCAAACGAGACTGGGCCGCACACGCCCGGGGTCTCGGTCGAGTGCGCCAGGTGGCTGGCCGAGGAGGCGCCGGTCATCGGCATCGGCGTCGAAACGGTGGGCACGGATGCAGGCACCGCGCACTCGTTCGACCCCCCGTTCCCCTGCCATGCCGCACTGCTCGGCGCCGGAAAGTTCGGTCTCACACAGTTGCAGAACCTAGCCGCCCTGCCGCCCACCGGAGCCGTGCTGATCGCGGGACCACTACCCATAGTCGGCGGATCCGGCAGCCCGGTCCGGGTACTTGCCCTGGTGGAACGGTCGTGATGCTGGTGACGGACGCCGTCGCCGACACCCTGACAGACCTCGGAGTGGACACGGTCTTTGGTGTGGTCGGCAGCGGCAACTTCCACGTGACCAACGCGCTAGTGGCGAACGGAGCCAGGTACGTTGCCGCGCGCCACGAGTGCGGGGCTGCCAGCATGGCCGACGCGTGGGCGCGCCTGAGCGGCCGTCCCGGCGTGCTGAGCCTGCACCAAGGCCCGGGGCTGACCAACGCTCTGACCGGCATCACCGAGGCCGCCAAGAGCCGCACCCCGCTGCTCGTGCTGGCCGCGGACGTAAGCTCGTCGGCGATCAGGTCCAACTTCCGGATCGACGTTGCGTCGATCGCCCAGGCCACTGGCGCCACGCCAGCCCGGCTGCATTCGGCGGGGTTCGCCGTCGACGACACAGTGCGGGCCTACCTGACGGCGCAGAACGAGCGGCGCACAGTCGTGTTGGCCCTGCCGCTTGACGTCCAGACCGCCAATTGCAGCTGGCCGGGTCCACCGGTCCAGCGGCACGCCAGCCCCACGACACCGCCTCAGCGTGAGGTTGCGGCTCTGGCCGCCGCCCTCGCGCAGGCATCAAGGCCAGTCTTCGTGGCCGGTCGCGGTGCCCGGCAGGCCGACACCAGGGCGGCGCTAGAACGGCTTGCCGAGGAGTGCGGAGCCCTGCTGGCAACCTCCGCGGCGGCCAAGGGCCTGTTCCGCGGCAGCCCGTGGGACCTAGACGTCAGCGGCGGCTTCGCGTCTCCGCTGGCGGCCGAGCTGATCTCCGCGGCTGACCTGCTAGTCGCCTGGGGGTGCTCGCTGAACATGTGGACCACGCGGCACGGAAGCCTGGTCGGACCGGAGACTACCGTGGCGCAGGTCGACTGTGACCCCGATGCGATTGGCGCCCATCGCCCGGTGCAACTCGGTGTGGTCGGAGACGTCACGCAGACCGCCGTCGCCGTCACCACGCTGCTTGCGAACGAGCCGCGCGAGCCAGCCGAGCGGGACACCGGCCAGCGCCCGGGAACCGGCTACCGCTCCGCAGGGCTGCGCGATCGCATATCCCGTGAGGTGCGGTGGCGGGACGTGCCGTACGACGACGAGAGCGACGCTGAGCGGATCGACCCGCGGACGCTCACGATCGCCCTGGACGACCTGCTCCCGCCCGAACGCATCGTCGCGGTCGACTCCGGCAACTTCATGGGCTACCCGAGCATGTACTTCGCGGTGCCCGACCACGAGGGCTTCTGCTTTACGCAGGCATACCAGTCCATAGGGCTCGGCCTGGCCTCTGCCATCGGCTCGGCTGTCGCCAGGCCCGATCGGCTGACCGTGGCCGCGCTTGGCGATGGTGGCTTCCTGATGGGCATCAGCGAGCTTGAGACTGCTGTTCGGCTAGGGCT
>JASHSO010000203.1 GCA_030038715.1 Streptosporangiaceae bacterium | reverse complement strand
GAAGCTGCTCGCCCCCATCGTCGCCCGCGTCCGGGCCGGCCGGCTGCACGGCGCCGCGGATATCGGCGTCGCGGTCGGCAAGGTGATCAGCAGATACAACACGGCCAAGCACTTCGACATCACCATCACCGGCGACAGCCTCACCATCACCCGCCGCCAGCCGCAGATCGACGCCGAGGCCGCCCTGGACGGGTTCTACGTGATCCGCACCAGTGTCCCGGCCGGCCAGCTCCGCGCGCCCGAGGTGGTAACCGCCTACAAGAACCTCAAGTACGTCGAGCGGGACTTCCGCCACATCAAGGCCGACGACCTCGACCTGCGGCCGGTCTTCCACCGGCTGGAAGAACGCGTCCGCGCGCACGTCCTGATCTGCATGCTCGGCTGCTACCTGGCCTGGCACCTGCGCAAGGCATGGGCACCGCTGACCTACACCGACCACCAGCCTCCCGCCCCCGGCAACCCGGTCGCTCCCGCCGCCCGGTCCGCCGCCGCAGCGGCCAAAGCATCCCGCCAGCACGACCCGGCCGGCCGGCCCTACCGCAGCTTCCGCGGCCTGCTGGCGCACCTGGCCACCCTCACCCGCAACCAGGTCCGCTTCGCCGGAACCACAGCCACCGTGCCCATGCTCGCCGAGCCCACAAGCACCCAGCGCGAGGCCTTCAGCCTCCTCGGCGCCTCGATCCCGCTCACCCTGAAGTAGTCAGAACACCAGCCTCCAGCACCGGCAAAAGCCCAGGCCAGACCGGAACCCACCACGCTCAGCCCCGGTAACTTCGGCGTAGACAGCGCGAGCTGCCCAGAGCTCTGAGGCGCCACCGTCCCCGCCCGAGCCAGCCCGGACTCAGCTAGCCGAACGCGGGGCCACGCTCGGCGACCAGCTGGTCGAGCTTGTCCTGGATCACGTCACGGACCTGATCGGCTAGTTCGGCGACCATGCCGTCGGATGGCTCATCGTCCCGATGCGCGCAAGTGGAAACCGGAGCGCAGAACTCGATGACCCACTGGGACGGCAGCGGGATGGCGCCGAGTGGCCCGAGCCACGGGAACAGCGGAGTCACCGGGAAGTATGGCAGCCTCAGTAGCCGGGCCAGCAGCTCAGCGTTGCCAATCATGGGATAGATCTCCTCGGCGCCGACGATCGCGCACGGGATGATCGGCGCGCCAGCCTGCAGCGCGGTTCTGGCAAACCCGCCACGGCCAAAGCGCTGCAGCCGATAGCGCTCGGCAAACGGCTTGCCGATGCCCTTGAAACCTTCGGGAAAGGTACCCACGAGCTCGCCGGCGGCGAGCAACCTCTGTGCCTGCTCAGGGTCCGCCCTGGTGTGCCCGCTCCTGCGCGCAAGTGCACCGAGCACCGGCAGCGAGTAGACAAGGTCGGCTCCCAGCAGTCGGAGGTTCCGGCCCGCCGGGTGTTCGGCAAAGATCCCTGCCTGCAGCATGATCGCGTCGAGCGGCAAGACGCCCGAGTGATTGGCGACGACAAGCGCTGCGCCTGAATCGGGGATGTTATCCAGGCCGCGCGTCTGCACCCGGAACCAGTTGCGATACAGCGCAAGGGCACCCGGCATCATCACCGAAGCATTGAAATCGGGATCGAAACCGAATTGGTCGACCTCATACTGGCCGGTTAGCCGACGCTTGGCGAAAGCTGCCACGTCTGCGAGCCGCTGCCACCGGGCCTGAGGGACTGCGGACCGCCGGTCGGTCATGTCGCTGCTGCCGACAGACTAGGAGGCGCCGGCCTGCGGCTACTTCTTGTTCCTGCGCTGGACGCGGGTCTTCCGCAGCAGCTTGCGGTGCTTTTTCTTGGCCATGCGCTTGCGGCGCTTCTTGATGACTGAGCCCACGAGACCACCTTCATTGCTTTCCTGGCTGACGGGCATGCCACGCACACGCTCGCCAAGTCCGGCGGCCCGGGCACATGCCAACGCCACAGCGTACCTCTATGCTGCCGGAATGCCTGGCGCGGCACGATATCTGGCGTCGGCGCGGTGGCACGCCGACAGGCAGCGCGGATTTCGTTCTGGCCGCCGCCGAACGTCACTCCGAGGCCACGAAGGCTTCTCTCAGGTAGTCGGTCACTGCCTGCTCGGGCACACGGAACGAGCGGCCAACCCGGATTGCCTCCAGCTCACCAGAGTGAACAAGACGGTAGACAGTCATCTTCGATACGCGCATGATCGCAGCCACCTCGGCCACGGTCAGGAACCGAACGTCGCTGAGCGGGGTTATGTCTGCTGCCATTGGTAGAGCCCTCTTCCGACCGAGCTGGCACGCCTAACGAGATCTGGCGCATCAGTCACGCCCGTCTCCAGCGTAATTCCTGTATGGGAAAGGGCAAGCCTCCGCGAGACCGGCCAATTCGGCGTTCTACCCGCCAGCCACCGCAAACCATGGCCTCAGCAGGCACATCGCCGCGGGAGAAATGGTGTCCGCCGACGGCGAACGCTATTGCACGCAGCCAACGGTAAAGATCATGACATTTCACTACGCCAGCACCAGCCTGGGTGCCATCGCCAAGCTGGAATACGGCGTCGGAGCAGGCGCCATTTCCGGCGCGGCCGGGTCACGGCTCCGGCCATGGTGCGCGTGGACTGGCTACCCGGCGCCCAGTTCGCGGCCGCGATCCCTCGCCGCCTCGATGGCAGCCAGGATGGCTGCCCGCACGCCGTGCCTCTCCAGCTCCCTGATCGCGTTGATCGTCGTGCCGCCTGGCGAGGTTACTGCCTCCCTCAGCAGCACCGGGTGCTCGCCGGAGTCGCGGAGCATGGTGGCCGCGCCGTAGACGGCCTGCTTGACCATCTCCAGCGCGTTTCCCCGCGGCATGCCAAGCAGGATGCCCGCGTCCACCATCGCCTCCACTAGGAAATACACGTAGGCAGGTCCGCTGCCGGACAGCGCCGTCGCCGCGTCCTGCTGGGACTCGGGTATCCGCAGCACCTTGCCCACCGGCCGCAGCAGGTGCTCCGCCAAGCGCAGGTGCTCCTCTGTCGCGTGCGGGCCGGCGGATATGACGCTCATCGCCTCGTCAACCAGCACCGGCGTGTTAGACATCACGCGGATCACCGGAACGCCGCCGTTCAGCCTCCGCTCGATGAACGCCGTCGTGATGCCGGCCGCGACCGAGATGACCAGTGTTCCCGGCGCGACCGATTCAGCGATCTCCTCAAGCAGCGCACCCATGTCCTGCGGCTTCACGGTGATCACCAGGGTTTGTGCGGCGGCTGTCGCCTCGGCGGCCGTCATCACGTCAATCCCGTAGGCGTCTTGCAGTTGCTTTCCCCGCTCGTCACGGCGCACGGCCGCGACGATCTCGCCCGGCGACACCACGCCCGCCCGCAGCAGGCCAGAGATCAGCGCTTCACCCATCTTCCCGGCACCAAGAATCGCGATCATCCTGGCAGCTTATCGAGATGAGTCCGCCCACAACGGGGCGGCTACCAGCGCGAACTCAGCGCGCGAAGGAAGAAAGCCAAGTTGGCCGGTCGCTCTGCCAACCGCCGCACCAGGTAGCCGTACCAGTCGCTGCCGTAGGGCAGGTAGACGCGGACCTGTGCGCCCTCGCCGGCGAGCCGCGCTTGCTCAGCGGGCCTGATCCCGTAGAGCATCTGATACTCGAAGCTGTCGTCGTCGCGACCGACCAGGTCGGCCTTGGCCGTTGCAATGCCGATGAGCCGCGGGTCATGGGTCGCCAGCATGGGGTAGCCGGCGCCCTCCAGCAGGAGCCGCATGCACCTGGCGTAGTTCAGGTCCACCTCGACGCGGCTGGCGAGACCGATCCCGGCCGGTGCCCGGTAGGCGCCCTTGCACAGCCTGACCCGCGACCCCGCGGCCGCCAGCTCACGGCAGTCGTCGGGGCTCCTGCGCAGGTAGGACTGGATCACGCAGCCCAGGTCGGGGAAGTCGCCGCGCAACTGCCGCACTAGCCGCAGCGTCGCCTCCACCCAGGAGTCTTCCTCCATGTCCACGGTCACCGTCGTGCCGGCGTTCCGCGCCGCCGCGGCGATCCTGGCAATGTTCTCTGCAGCGGTCTTGTCGCCATGATCAGCAAGCCCAAGACCGACCGCGGTCGGCTTCACTGACACCTCGGCCCGGCCGTCTGCCGCCAGGCCAGCTTCCGCCAACCGGGACAGCAGCAGCACGTACTCCTGCGCGACGATGGCTGCCTGGTCTGGATCGGTGGTGTCCTCGCCGAGGAAGTCGATGCTGACCAGCAAGCCAGCATCGATGAGGCGCCGGGTGACGGCGATGGCGTCATCCGCGGTTTCTCCGGCGACGAACCTGGCCACCACGTCGCGGGTATAGGGCGCCGCCACGATTAGGTCGCGGGCTCGTTGGCTGGCCGACAGGGCCAGGAGGGCTTGCCGCAGCACGTCCGGTGACCTCCAGCGACGTCGTTGTCCGCTGCCGGCCAAGGTTACCCGAGCGGCAGCCAGCCGTCTGGGTTTCGAGCTGGCGACGGGCCGGACCGCACGGGCATCGGCTGCGAGCAACCGTTAGCTGCGAGAACGCCCAGTCAGGCCGGCTCGCTGGCGGTTGAGCTGGATCTTGACGTTAGCACCGACGTCAGGCTGCACCAGAACCTCCTGTGCGGCGGCGATGCCGCCCGCTTGAAGGGTCGCAGCCACCGGAGTGGTCCGCTTTATCAGCGCGAGGGCGATGGGGCCGAGCTCGTAGTGCCGCCCGGCCGAGCCGACGGCGCCCACGTCGACGCCGTCCAGCCGTACCGGGTCAGCGTGGTCAGGCAGCCTGTCCTCGCTCCCGTCCAGGTGCAGCAACACCAGCCGGCGTGGCGGGTGGCCGAGATTATGCACCCGGGCGACGGTCTCCTGACCCCGGTAGCAACCCTTGTTCAGGTGCACGGCGGTCTCGATCCAGCCGACTTCGTGCGGGATGGTGCGGTGATCAGTATCGAGGCCGAGCCGCGGTCGGCCAGCCGCGATTCGGAGTGCTTCGAATGCCCACGTTCCGGCGAGCGCGGCGCCTTCCGACCGCAGTGCGTGGACTCGCTCGGTCAGCGCCGCACGCCGGACTATCAGGTCCGTTCCTCGGCTGGTGTCGAGCCTGATGCCGCCGTCGACCGGGCCGGCCGGTCGGCCCGGTCCGAGCACGGTCAGGACTGCGCACTCGGCGGAGACGTCCTCGACATCCACCCGCAGCATGAACTTCATCGAGGTCAGGAAGTCGGCCAGCCGCTCGGCAGTACCCGGCTCGACGTGCACCCAGGTGGCTTCGCCGCCGTCGGTGAGGGTGAGGTGGTGCTCGACGTGCCCCTGCGGGCTGAGCACCAGCGCCTCGCCGCTGGCGCCGGCCGGCAGCTGCTCCAGGTGCTGGGTGGTGAGGCTATGCAGCCAGCTCAGCCGGTCAGCGCCGGTAATCCGGAGCACGCCGCGATGCGACTGGTCCACCACTCCCCAGGTGCCAACCAGTGCACGTTGCTCGCCAAACGGGTCACCGTAGTGCGCTGCGACGCCAGCATCCGGGCCGCCGGCCGGCACGGCGCCTGCCACGGTCAGCAATGGACTGTTCATGACTGCAGGTTATGTGCTTGCGCGGAACCGAGTTCCGCCCGGCACTTTGCACACAGTCCGAACACGGTCAGGTGCCCGACGTCGGTCTTGAAGCCGTGCGCCTGCTCCAGGGCCGCCACGAGCGGCGAAACGTCGGCCTGCTCGACCTGGGTGACACGCTCGCACTGACGGCAGACCAAGTGCACGTGCTCGGCTTCGGCCGCCAGGTGATAGCTCGGGGCACCGTGGGTGAGGTGCGTGTGCGTGACAAGCCCTAGCTGCTCGAGCAGCTCGAGGGTGCGGTACACAGTGGACACGTTGACGCCGCGTGCGGTCTGCCTGACGTCGGCGAAGATCTCCTCGGGAGTCGCGTGCTCCAGCCTGGACACGGCCTCCAGAACCAGCTGGCGCTGCGGGGTGACCCGATAGCCGCTTTCCCGCAGCCTGACATCCCACGCCTGCGACATAGCCAGATTCTATGTAGCTCCGGACGTTTGACCTGCATTGAACAGACTGCGCGCTCGGCGGATCTCCCCCTCGAATGTGACCTAGGTGGTGGTGCGACGCGTCATCGGTGCCAGTGCTGCACGCGTGGCGCCGTAGCGCCGGTGATGCGCCCGGCGACCCGCGTCACTGAGTGAACGGGTCGGATTCATCCCGCGGGTCACGGGACGAAACAATGTCGCGCCTGAGTTGCATCAACTGGGTGCTGCCGGCGTAGAACCTGGCCCGCTTTTCGCCTACTGGCCGTAGCAGCCCGGCCTGGACGAGCTTCTGCAGGTCGCGGGAGGCTGTCTGTTCGGTGATGGCATCCTCGCCCATGTCCTCAAGGCCGGCTCGGTAGGTCGCGTTACGGACCCGGAGGCCCGAGGCCGCATCGAAGAGGACTGACATCACGCGCTCGGGCAGGACGGCTCGCAGGCGAAGCCGGTCGATGTCTCGCCAGAGTCGTTCGGTCTCCCGCACGCGCCGGAGCATGGTCCGGGCCTGCCGCAGGTGCGCAGTGAGGGTAAACCGGACCCAGGGCCGTGCGTCGTTCTCCGGATGCCACGATCCGCGGCCCACTTCGCCCAGCACGTCGTAGTAGTGCTGAGTGTTTCGCCCGAGGTATTCCTCGATGCTCATGAAGACCGGGGTCAGGACTCCGCCCCTGGCGAGAACGAGGCTCTGCAGGCACCTGGCCATCCGGCCGTTACCGTCGCGGAACGGGTGAATCATTGCTAGGTTCAGGTGCGCCATCGCAGCCTGGATGATGCGATTGTCGCACGGGCCGTTGAGGGTGTCCGATAGCTCGGCCATCAGCGCAGGCACAAGGTCGATGTCCGCTCCCTCGTAGACGATCTGCTCAGTCTCCTCGTTGAAGACATAAACGGATCCGGTGCGCCAGCGCCCGGGGCGATTCTTCAGGTCGTAGCTCGTCATCATGAAGTGCATCGACTTAAGCGCCTCTGAGCTGTAGCGAAACTCGCCGTCGTCGGCAACCTGGATGACGAAGGTCATTGCATCGCGGTAGCCCATGAGCGCCAGACGCGTTTCCTGGTCAGCAGTCAAGGGCTCCTCGCCGACAGCGATGGCCGCGGCGTCCTCAAGGTTGGCGTCGAACCCCTCGATGCTGTTCGAGCCCTGGATGGCGCGAGCGATAGACAGCCGCCGCAGTGACCCGATCCAGCGCCGCGGCTCGAACAACTGATTGCGCAGGCTGCGCTTCATAGCCTCGATGCCGGCCAGAACCTCAAGCTCTCGGTCATCAAGGGCTGGTGCTGTGAACAACATGCCGGTAACTCCATAGTTAACTAGCATCATGATAGATAGTAACTGTGGTTGATATAGTTATCAACTCTCATTCGGGCAGTTGATAACCTGCAATCCTTCATTGCTACGCCCTGCCAGCCAGCGGCCAGCACGGCACCGGAGGCGGCCCCCGTCGGACGTGGTTGACGAGGGTAGCCAGCGCCCGACGCGCGAGTGGGTCGCTGCCACCTAACACGCTTGCCCGCGCGAGCTGACCTGACGTAGGTTCGGGGCTAACGCAGGAAAGGAGGTGGTCCAACAGAATGCATAGATGTCGGACTTGCGAGGTGGCTGTCAGCTAGCCGCCGCCTGCGTGAAGCGCTGACCGCGGCTTGCCCTCGGAAGGCGCATCACCGGCCGCCTTCAGCC
>JASHSO010000202.1 GCA_030038715.1 Streptosporangiaceae bacterium | reverse complement strand
ATCGAGATGCGGAACAGGCGCCGGGTCCGGTCCGAGCCCGCGGCCTCGACCGCATTGTCTGCCTCGATCGTGAAGGCGACCCACGTCCATGACAGCAGGGTCGTCAGCGGTGCCTGTGCAGCCACGCCAGCATCATCCCGCATCCTGATCGACGCCGCGGAGTGCGTGCGGCAGTGCGAGCTTGTCGGCCGTCACAGTCGTGTCACGCGAGTCGAGTGTCCTTGTCGCCGTAAGCGCCCACGTTCGCCGCGGTGGGCCCGGCGAGCCGCGAGTGAGGACACGCGATGTCAGAGCGTTCGAACGACGCAGTCGGCGCGGCATCGGCTTGGCGCGCTCGCGCCTTCCCCGCACCGGGCAGCCCGGCTGCACGGCCACGGGTGGCGGAACGTGCACAGCCGCGGGTGGCGGAACGTGCACAGCCGCGGGGGGCGGAAGATGCACGGCCGCGGGTAGCGCAGGCGCGGCCGCAGGCGAGAGAGCGTGGCCGGTCGCTGCGGGGCGCGCGCAGGCAGTCAGTTGCTACGTACTGGCGCAGCGAGCCCGGCACGGACGGACCCGGGCCGACGAGCGATGAGGCCGCATCCGGCGGCCTGGATTGGCTGCTCGCTGACCCCGATTATGGGCCTGCATCGACCGGCCACGGCACGCCAAGTCCAGCCAATTACGACGAGAATGTGCGGACTGACGATCAGGCCGTGTCCGCCAGCCAGTCACCGGTAGCTCGGCTCCATCCGGCACGGGCGCACTGGCCCGGCGCCGGCGGCCGATGGCTTGTCTGGGTAGGCCGTGCCGTCGTCTGGGCCCTGCTGCTGCTGATTGGCTACCGCGGCGTGCTGGCGATCGTCGATGGCCAGCAATCGCCGGCCGCCACGGCCGCCCAATCCGCGAGTCACCGCAGCACATTCCCAGAATCGCTCGCGCAGGCATACGCGCTAGAGTTCGGCGAGGTTTACCTGAGTTTCAGTCCCGCGACAGCCGCAGCACGTGGCCAGGAACTGGCCACATTCCTGCCGCCAGGCACAGATCAGCAGATGGGCTGGAACGGAGCAGGCACCCAGCACCTGCTGTCCGAACAGGTGGCCTCGGTCACCATCACCAACAGCCACACGGCGGTCGTGACTCTACTCGCGCGCCTCGGCAGCGGCCGCATCGTAGCGCTCGGCGTCCCGATCTACGCTGCCCAGGGCGCGATGGTCGTGTCCGGCATGCCCGCCCTACTGCCCGGTCCGGCTAAGGCGGTGCCGCCGCAGACCGGTTCCGCGCCGGATGTCGCAGTGCAGGCGGCGCTGCAGAGTCAGTTGCCCGCGTTCTTCGAGGCCTACGCCAGCGGTGACTGGGCCACGCTTGCCCGCTTCCTCTGGCCAGGCGAGCACGCCCGTGGCTTGGACGGCCTGGTGACCTTCGGCGGGATCGACAGCGTGTACGTGCCGGCGGGCGGCGCTCGTCGCCAGATCTCAGTCACTGTCACCTGGAACTTGCCGTCCACGTCCGTCGCCCAGTCGGCCGCGGTCGCTGCTGCGCCCGCATCGCTGCAGATGACCTACGAGATGACGGTCGTCCGCCAGGGGAGCACATGGGACGTCCAGTCGATCGGCGCGTCCACCCAGGCGCACGGCCCGCCGTGATGAATCGGACCACGAGCCGAACCGATGGCAGGCCGCTCCCTTAGCCCCGAAGAAATGCGCTAACCCTTGGAGAACCGCAAACCCCAACCCGGAGAACCGCAAACCCCAACCCGGAGAACCGATGTCTGCTTATCTTGTGGCTGCGGCACATACCGAGGCGCTCAGTACCACCGGCCTGGTCACCTACCTACAGGGCCTCTTCGGACCGCTATTCCTCGGGATCGTCGGTATCGTCGCGATCTTCTTCCTGTTTACCCGGGAGATCATTCGCTTCGTGCAGTTCATCGTGCTGGCCATCGCCATCGCTGTCGTCTTCTACACGCCGAGCATCGTGCAGACAATCGCCACGGGCATCGCGAACGCGCTGGGCGTGCACTGATTCACGCAATCGTGCCCGCCGATCGCCGCGAGATCACGGAAGTAGGCAGCTATGGAACTCCCGACCTACACCAACATCTGGAAGATCGAAAAGCGGCTCTACAAGCTGTACGACTTCCGGCTGCCCATGCCGTTGCCTGTCGGCCAGGTCGCGGCATTCCTGGCCATCGCGGTCCCGTACGCGCTGACGCTGGCTGTTGTCGGCATGCCGTTCAGTCACACCTGGGTGTGGCTGTACGTGCTGCCGCCCGCTGCGATCGCGTGGCTGGTCGCCCGGCCGGTCATGGAGGGTAAGCGACTTCCGGAGCTGGCATACTCCCAGCTCCGCTATCTGAGCGAGCCGCGGACTTGGTGCCGGATGGCCCCCCTGGCCGAGCGCGCCGAGGTTGCCGTCCTGGCATGGGTCTGGCATGCTCCTGCTCCCGAAGAAGCTGCGTGCCAGGAGTCACTCGGGCGGGATGATGCGGCGCCCGAGTCGGTCGCGGTGCCCGAGGTGGCTGTCGGGCCGGACCCGCCAGCTCCGTCGCGCTGGCCGCACGCGCCGGCCACTGGCCGGGCGGTCACGGTGACAGGCAGTCGCCCGGCGCCGGTCGTGGAGCGAGTGCTGCGCGACTCGCCCGGCAGCCGCGCAGACGGCCGGCGTGACCGGGTAGTCGTCCTCCCCGGCGGGCACCGGCCTGGCCGGCTGGACCAGGCGCAGCGTTATCGCGACCGGGCCCGGCTGCCGCTCGCCCGGCCAGCGAGGATCGTGGTACTCGGCTGTGCCGCTGGTGTGGGCCAGACGCTGACCACGCTGCTCGCCGGGCAGCTGCTGGCCAGGCTGCGCGGCGAGCCCGTCGCGGTGCTCGATCTCCAGCCTTGGGGCCCGCGGTCGCTGACCCACCAGGCCAGGGCGATCGTAGGTGCACTGCCGGGCCTACGAGCTGGGTCCGGCGTAGACGCCGGCCGTCTGCGGGGACGAGGCCTGCAGGTGGTAACTGCCGACGAGCCGGCTGGTGCGGCGGAGCTGGCGGGCGAGCTGATCGACACGGTGGCCGCGCAATACCCGCTGACAATTGCCGACCCGCCGCCGCGGCACGTGCCGGCCTCGCTGCGGGCGGCCGATCAGCTTGTGCTGGTTGCTCGTGCCAGCGCGCAAACCGCGGGGTCGCTGGCGATGACACTGGAGTGGCTGGAGGCCAACGATCACGAACGGATCGCCTCGACTGCCGTCATCGTCGTGACCGGCACCAGTGCGTCCACCGTGCAGCACGTCCACCAGGCCGAGACCGTCGCCGCCGGGCGGTGTAGCGCCATCGTTCAGGTGCCCTGGGACCAGCGTCTGCAGGCTCTCACCCGGCCAGGGCAGGCCGCTGGTCACCCCGGCGCGGCGGCGGTCCATGCGTACACGGCGCTGGCCGGGGTCATAGTCGCCAGCCTGGCCGAATCGGTCTCAGTGCGGAGCACCGGGCGATGAGTGTGCGCGCCGTCGCGCGGTCCAGGCTTCCGGTCAGGTATTTCGATGACAGGATCCTCCTCACCGAGACGCACGCCTGGGCCTATTACCGGGTCCCGACGGTCACCTACGAGTTCACCAATGCCGCCGAACGCGAGGCACAGGCGACTGGCATCACCGTGGCGCTGGCCGCGATCCGGGTGCCCGAGGCCGAGGTCCACCTGCGGATCGCACACCGCCCGTACCCAGCTGCGGAGTGGGCGACCAGACTGGACGCCACTTCGGACGGCGGCGCTGGCTGGGTTGGCTACCTGGAGGAGATGTACCGGCATGTCTGGGCCAAGGACTTCTGGACCAAGGAGGTCTACCTTGGCGTCCGCCTCGGCCAGCGCGGCGTGCGCGCCCAGCTGAGGGGAGGTCTTCTTACCCAGCTCAAAGTCTCCTATCGCACCGCTGAGCAAGTGCTCGGGCTTACCGACGAGGCGATAGCCATGAGCGAGGTAAAGCGGTGGACCGACCAGGCCGAGCGCCTCGGCCGCGCGCTAGGCTCCAGCGCGCTCGCCGCCGATCACGCGAGCTCGGACGAAGTCGCCTGGCTGTTCCGGCACGCGCTGGCCGGGGCGGGCACGGAGCCGCCGCCGTCG
>JASHSO010000201.1 GCA_030038715.1 Streptosporangiaceae bacterium | reverse complement strand
TCCGATATGGCGGCGCTTCGGGTGCTGCCGCCCGACCATCTCATCGGCGCCGTCGAGGCGCTGCCGCTGATCGAGCGCTTCAACCGCGTGCTAGCCGACCGCGGTTCGCTGTACGAGCTAGACGGCGACATCTACTTCTCCCGCGCCGCCGACCCCGGCTTCGGATCGGTATCCCATCTGGCCGGCGACGTGATGATCAAGCTGTGCGGCGAGAACGGGGGAGACCCCTTCAGGCCCGGCAAGAAAGATCCCGTCGACCCGCTGGTCTGGCTGTCGCAGCGGTCAGGCGAGCCGGGCTGGCCGTCGGAGTTCGGGCCGGGCAGGCCCGGTTGGCACGTAGAGTGCTCCGCCATCGCCACGCACTACCTGGGCGCTTCGTTCGACGTCCAGGCGGGCGGCAGGGACCTGATCTTCCCGCACCACGAGATGAGCGCTGCGCACGCCCGGGTTGCTCTGGGCAGCGGCGACGAGCGTGTGTTCGCCCGCCGGTACGCGCACGCTGGCATGGTCCGGCTGGACGGCGAAAAGATGTCCAAGTCGCGGGGCAACCTGGTCTTCGTTTCCCAGCTGCTGGCGCAGGGTCACGATCCAATGGCGGTCCGCCTGGCGATCCTTGCCCATCACTACCGGGACGACTGGGACTGGACCGACTCGGGCCTCGCCGCTGCCCAGCAGCGGCTCGATCTGTGGCGAGCTGCGGTGCACGCCGGCGAGCCGGGAGCCACCGGACAGGCCGACGCGGCGGGATCCGTGCAGCAACGCGCGGCTGTACTTGCCGCGATTCGCGACCGACTGGCCAGCGATCTGGACGCCCCGGGCGCGCTCGCGGCCGTCGACGACTGGGCGGCCGCCGTGCTCACCGCGGGCCCGACGGGCACCTCTGACTCGGCCACCCTTGTGCGCGATGCGGTGGATGCGCTGCTCGGGATCGCGCTATAGGCAGCAGGTTGGACGTCACGATCCGGCCAGCGGTGGCAGCGGACGTCGCCGAGCTGCGAGCGGTCGGGGCGGCTGCCTATGCGCCGTACATCGAGCGGATCGGCCGTCCACCGGCGCCTCTGAGCGCGGACTACGCGGCGGCGGTGGCGCGGGGAGAGGTCTGGGTAGCGACCGACGCTGAGGCGGTCGTGGGTCTCATCGTGCTGGTGACCAGGCCCGGCTACCTGTTGCTCGAGAACATCGCCGTGCTGCCGTCAGGGCAGGGACGCGGCGTGGGCAGTCAGCTTATGCGGCTGGCTGAGCAGCAGGCCGCGGGTCTGGGTGAAATCCGGCTGTATACGAATGTCGCGATGACAGAGAACCAGGCTTACTACCGGCGGCACGGCTATGTGGAGACGGGACGAGGCAAGCAGGAAGGCTTCGACCGGGTGTACTTCACCAAGCGGCTACCCGGGCAGGCCGCTCAGACCCCGGTCGGGCCAGATTAGTGTTCAAGTCAGCGGGCTCGGCTGTTCATGTGCTGGGTCGCGTGGCTCGCTGGGCAGGCGCAGTGCGGCATGGCTGCGGCCGAGCCGGCTGTCGTTGCGGCGCGGGGCTAGGCCAGGAGGGCAGCACGCATGGTGCCGAGTGGTGGCGCACCGAGCGTGAGCAGCGTTTCGTGGAAGCGTCGCAGCGAGAACTTCGTTCCCCATGCGGCTACGGCATCGTCCCGGAGAGACTTGATTTCGAGCTTGCCCCAGGTGTAGCGCCCGCAAGTCGGGTCGTAGATAGTCCGTGTTGCCTCGCTCATGGCAACTGTGCGGGGCAGGAAGGCGTCCGCCTCGAAGCGGGCCGTGGCGTCGTCCAAGGTCATCGTTCCGTGATGGATGCCGAGGGCGCAGGCGAGACTGCTCACCGCGATAAGGGCATCGAGGTAGACGCCGATGGCGAATCGGGGGTCGTGTGCTCTAAAGCCCTGCTCGACCATCAATTCCTCGGCGTAATGGGCCCATCCCTCAACGAACGCCTCCGAGAACAGGCTGCGCCTGATGTCCCCGCGGGCGAGCCGGCGAAGCATCCGGCCGTGGGCGAAGTGTCCGGGCGTCACCTCGTGCACGGTGACGGCTGGACCCATGGTGGCGCTGAAGACGGCCAGCCACTCGTTCTTCTGTTCCGCGTCCCAGGACTCCTCGGGCGGACTGACGTAGTAGCGAGCCGGTGCGTCGTCCTCGAAGGGCCCGGTCCAATACATCATGGCCGCCGCCGTTCGTCGAGACGGCGGAGCCGGGCCGACCTCGCAAGCGCCCCCCGGAGGCGGCAGCAGGTCGTTGGCTATGACGAAGGCCGTGGCCTCGCCGATCGTCTGCCGGGCCGCCGAATAGATCCCGTCCTCGCCGGGGTGGTCCCGGAGGAGTTCCCGTACCAGCAGCGACGGCGCGACCCCCGGCGACAGTCGCTCGCACGCCTCAACGAGCCTGGCCCGAAGGCGGTCGCGCTCCTGGTCGGCTCGCTCCTCCATGCGGCCGAGGTCGATCGGCATCGACTCCGCGTGCCCGAGCAGGCGGGCAAGCGCTGCCGCGCCGAGCGAAGCATCGGGGTTGCCTGAGACGGCGGCATCCGCTACCCGCCCGAGCAGCCTGCGGTGCGCTTGCAGAGCGGCGGCCTCGACGTCGGTCATGCCGTTGATCCCATCGGCCAGCCCTTTAACCGCCCCTGCGAGCGCACTGGCGACCGGTGCCGGAACGGCTTGCAGCGACTCCAGGGAGGCGTCCACTGCCTCGGGCCACTGGGCGAGGTGTGCGTCACGCGCCCGGCGGCGCTGCGGCTCGGGGGCGTACTCGCGGTCGTAGCAGGACAGATCCAGGTTCTCGATGTGGGGAAGCGGGTTCCACTGCAAGATGTCTGCCTGGGCTTCGGCCCAGACGCCGTGCTCGAAGGCGCTGAGATGACTTTCGTCGTGGCAATCGGCGAGCCGCTCGCCAGGCGATGCGGGCCCGAGGCGTTTCACGGCGGCGTTGCGGCCATCCGGCGACAGGTCCATAACCACGCCGTCGTACTCGTGTACTCCGGCAAGCTCCCGGATGACCGGGACTTTCACGTCCCATATGGCCTTGAGGCGGCGATCAGGCACAAGCGCAGGCTACGCCCGTCCGTTCTCCTGACTTCGGTGCGAAAGTACACCCTCCGCGCCGCGGTAGCCCTCGACGGTTTTCAGGCCCGCCAGCACATACGGCACGGGCGAACCGCGGAAGAATGCGCGACATGGGCCCCAAAGGAATTATGAAAACCCGGTCCAGGGGCCCGCGGTGCTAGCGGCCGCCGCTCGCGCCGGTCATGCCGCTGCGGTGCTGCCGCAAATGCAGGCTGGATGCGGTCGCCAGGTCCTGCGACGCCACTGCCAGTCCGGCAGGACAAGCTCGAGGGTGCCGTTAGCGGTGGCCGGCGCCAGTGGTGCCTGGTCGGTGAAGGCCAGGGCCTGTGCCGCGGCCTGAGCGGCAACGGCTGCCGCAAGCGCGGCGTCGCACGCACGCGGGCTCGCGTCACGCGCCCTCAGCTGAGCCAGGATCAGCGGCCATGCGGGGTCTCGCTCGGCCCGCGTCAGATCCATGCAGCGTAGGCAGGTGCTGACGCCAGGCTGGACGAGCGGCCCGACGACGCCGATGGCCTCGATGGCCGATACCGCCAAGTGCGGCACTCTGCGCCGGTGCAGTCCGATGACCAGCTCGGGCGGCTGGCGTCCGACGAGAATGACCAGGTCCAGTGGCTCAGCACGAATACGCCCGACGTCGTCGGCCGACACCGCGAGCGGTCCATTGCTCGCTGCGACTCCCGAGGAGGTGAGCAGTTCCGCTATGGACGTTGCAATCCGGTCCGTTCCGCAGACTTGCACGACCGTAGCCGCCCGCCGGGCGAGTACCTGAACGCCGCCATCGCAGTCCTGTCGGGACAGCGAGGCTGCCGCGAGTTCGGGCATGAGCTGCTGCTTCAGCTCGTGCGGCAGTGTTCCAAGCGTGCCTGGGCGGAAGTCGATCAGCATGCCGGCGGCTGCAAGCAGCAGCAATATCCGCTCAGCGACGGCCTGCGGGACGCCCCGGGCGACGGCGGCAGCGACCACCTGGTCGCGGTCCCGGCTTCCGTCGAGCAGCGCGATCACCTCCCGCGCGCTACTCATACCGGTGAGCGCGACAGCACGACGGGGGTCGATTCCGATCTGGACGGTATCCCTGTCCCGCCAGAGCGGTAACAAGCCGGGCCTGAGTGCTGGTCTCACGATTCCGAGCGTGACATGCGGTACCGACATCCACCGCCGGTTCGTGTCGCCCGCGCCCGGTCGTCTGCGCCTCACGCGTGCGCGGCAGGTCTCCCCGGGCCGGGGGCGCGCCCGGTCGTCTGCGCGCCACGC
>JASHSO010000200.1 GCA_030038715.1 Streptosporangiaceae bacterium | reverse complement strand
AGGGCGCCGCCTGCCGGTCTACCTCTCGGGTCTCGCTCCCCTGCGTCGCCCGCCTCTTGCGGCGCCGCCAGCGCAGCAGCGGAATGCCACCTGAGCCGAGGAACAACAGGGCGGCTGCGGCAAGCAGGGCCACACCGAACCATGTTCGGGGCGAGAACGCGAATCCCTGGGCGAACTGCACGACGGCCGAACCGATATGGCCAACCAGCCCGATGGAGTGGGTCAGCCAGAGCGCAATCGGCAGCACCGACCACGCAATCCCGCGCACGCCGCTGCGTACGCCCCGCTTCCGCCAGGCGAGAGCGCTGAGTGCCAGCCCAGCGACCGTCACGGCGAGGCAGACCGGGAAGGAAGCGATGCTCAGCCACGTGCTCATGATGGCCTCCGCTCGCGGCAGCCAGCCTGCCGCACGCCCTCGGCGCCTTGGCCTTTATTGTCGCACATGGCGCCGGTCACCGGGGGCGGGCAAAGTCGCGTCGCAGATCCCGGACAAGTGCTCGCAGCCGCGGCACGCCGAGGCCCGCGAGTGAGTCCAGCACCAGCCGGCCCGGCATGGCCGGAATCGGCACAATGCTCGGCACCGCCACCGCCAGATACCCGGCCGCCTCGGCCGCCGCCACGCCGTTCGGCGAGTCCTCCAGAGCAATCGAGTAGCGTGGATCGACACCTAGCTTCGCGGCGGCCAGCAGGTAGCCCTCGGGGTCCGGTTTAGCCCGGGTCACGTCCGCGCCGCACACAGTTACCGGGAACGCCACACCCAGTCGGCCGAGCACGGCCTCCATCACCGCTGACTCTGAGGACGTGACCAGGGCAAACGGCAGCCCTTCTGCGGCGACCTCAGCGACCAGCTCAACCGCTCCGGGCAGCACAGGCAGCGGCCGCGTGGTCAGCAATTCCACCATCGAGTCGATCAGCCAGGCTGAGACAGCCTCGGGTGGGACCGGGCGCGTTCCCCGCTCAAGCAGGTACTCGACGGTCACCGTCATCGAGCCGCCCACCAGCACGTGCTGATCAGCTGCCGTCCACTTGCCGCCCAGCCTGGCCATCACCGAGCGCTCTGCTTCGAACCAGAGCGGCTCAGAATCGACCAGAAGCCCGTCCATGTCGAACACGACAGCCTGAAGCCCGCCAGCGAGCGCGGCACCGGCCGGCGCCGTCGCGGACCGGCGGTCAGGTTGCGACATGATGGTCTCATCGTAAGCGGCCGGGCTCGTGGGCTTGGCGCGCCAGCCTTGCCCCGGGCCCGGCCGGGGAACATAGGCTGATAGCCACGTCGGCCATGCAGCGGCCGGGCGGACAAGGGAGGTGGCTCGACATCGAGCTCGATTCCCCGGGCAAGCTCACCTCGCCTGCCCTGATCGCCGCCTTCGAGGGCTGGAACGATGCTGGCGAGGCTGCCAGCGGCGCGATCAGCCAGCTCGGTCTGGCGTGGGACGCCAAGCCCATCGGGGAGATCGACCCGGAGGACTACTACGACTTTCAGGTCACCAGGCCGGTCATGGAGGTCAGCGCCGGCCGCGCGGAGGAACTGGTATGGCCGACCAGCCGGCTGTCCGTCGCGCGGCCCGCCGAGGCGGGCCGCGACCTCATTCTGCTGCACGGGATCGAGCCCAACATGCGATGGCGCGGCTTCACCTCCGAGCTGGTCACAGCCTTCACCTCCCTCGGCGTCGAGCTCGTCATCCTGCTCGGCGCCCTGCTGGCCGACTCACCGCATACCAGGCCGCTGCAGGTGACCGCGGCGGCATCGGGGCCGGAGCTTGCGGCCCAGCTCCACGTGCAGCCAGTCGACTACAAGGGACCGACCGGCATCGTCGGCGTGCTGCAGCAGGCGTGCGCGGCAGCGGGACTGCCGTCGGTTTCGCTCTGGGCGGCGGTGCCGCACTACGTCGCGCAGCCGCCGAGCCCCAAGGCCACCCTCGCACTGCTCCGCAGCGTGGAGGACATCCTGGACATCTCGCTTCCGCTCGCCGATCTTCCTGCCGAGGCCCGCGCCTGGGAACGCGGCGTCGACGAGCTTGCCGAGCAGGACAGTGACGTGGCCGAGTACGTGCGCAGCCTGGAGGAGGCCAAGGACGCGACCGAACTCCCGGAGGCCAGCGGCGACGCGATCGCGCGCGAGTTCGAGCGATACCTGCGCCGTCGCGGCGACCGGGGTGACTACGGGAGTCGCTGACTCGGGCTCAAATCGGCGGCCACGGCACCGCCGGCCAGTCTGCCGGCGGGAGCGGATGGACCTGGTGCTTCAGCAGCATGTCCACCCGCCGGACGGTCGCAGCTACTTCCGCGGATGACAGCCAGGCGGCCAACTCCGTAGCCAGCTCTCCGTCGGCGAGCAGGGCCCGCAATCGCTCGAGCGCCGCCAGCGCGGCGGCAGGCAGCCGCTCGCCTCGCCACTGCCAGAGCACAGTGCGCAGCTTGTACTCCGAGCCGAAGCACACTCCGTGGTCGCAGCCATACAGATGGCCGCCGACCGTGGGCAGCAGGTGACCGATCTTCCTGTCGGCGTTGTTAACCACAGCGTCGAACACGGCCATCTGCCGTAGCCGGGCATCGCCGCTGCTGCGGGCCAGCGCGACAAGGTCTACCGACTCATCGGCGTCGATCCATAGCTGGCACATCCCCGGGCCGAACGGGCCGTCCCGGTACACGGTCGGCGGCACGATGTCCCAGCCCGCCGCCTTCGATACCGCGTAGGCGGCAATCTCTCGCCCGGCAAGCGTGCCATCGGGAAAGTCCCATAGCGGACGCTCACCGGCCACTGGCTTGTAGACACACGCGGCAGTGCTGCCGCTCCGGCTGATGGTGCAGTACAGGGTCGCGTTGGACGCCTCGACCAGCCTTCCCTCGACCTCGAGGCTACCGACCGTCAGCAGTTCGAGGGTGGCGCCCTCGTCGCCGAGCACGCTGCTACTGGCACGCCGCTGGCCTGAAACATCACCGCGAGCGGGACCCGCTGGGGGGGTGCGCGTGGCCCTCCTGCGCGTCCTGCGCAGTCCGTCACGTTCGGCCATGCTGCCGCCGGACTGCCCGTCAGGCATGCCTGACCCGGTGCCCGTTCTGCCTTGGGCACACGTGGCCGGACGGATCTAGCGGCAGCCCGCAGAGTGGGCACGGTGGCCGGCCTTGCCGAACGACCTGGATGGCCCGCCGGGAGAACGCGCGCGCCGCCTCCGGCGTTATCCGCACCCGCAGCACTCCGGGGCCGTCCTCTGGCACGTCGTCGGTGAGCGGCTCGATAGGCTCCTCACTCTCCTCCTGGGCCTCGATGATGACTCGCTCGCCGTCGTGGTCCCATGCAAGCGCAATAGCGCCGACCCGGAACTCCTCGGTCAGCGGCAGCTCCAGCGGTCCGTCGTCGGCCGGAACCGTTGCGGTGGCGCGGCGGCCGCCCGGGGCCACTTCGTCTAGCAGTCGCTCGAGCTGCTCGGCGAGCTGGCTGACCTGTGCCTTCTCCAGCGCAACGCTGGTCGTCCTCGGTCCCAACGTTGCCTGCAGGTAGAACGTGCGCTCACCGGGCTGACCGACTGTGCCAGCGATGAACCGTTCCGGCGGGTCGTAGGAGTAGATCGGCATGGGCTCTATCCTCCCGCGCCGCCTGCGCCGCCGCCAATCTGCGCGTCCGCCTCGGCATCGGCAGTAGCCCGGGCGGACGCGGGCTCGTGCACCAGTGCCGCCAGCCCGGTCGCGTCAGTGCCCGTGTCGTTCATCCGAAGCACGAATGGCCGCAGCGGCGTATACCGGATCACGCTGAGCGAGCAGGGATCCACCTGGATCCGCTGCGACATGTCCAAGTGCATGCCGAGCGCGTCCGCCAGGATGGCCTTGATCACGTCGCCGTGCGAGCAGACCAGGTAGATCGCGTGCCGGCCCAGCTTCTCGTTCCAGTCCCGGACCGCGTCGACGGCACGCTGCTGCATTGCAGTCATCGACTCGCCATCCGAGCCGGGAAACCGCACGGCGCTCGGATGCGCCTGAACCACGTGCCACAGCGGCTCGCGCGCCAACTTCCGCAGCGACTGCCCTGTCCAGTCGCCGTACCTGCACTCGCCGAGCCGGTCGTCGACGTGAACGGGCGGTGCGCCGGGCACGGCATCAGCGCTGGTCTCCACACGGGCGCCGGCCTGGCCGGCCGCCTGCCAGTCCGCGATGACCGCCGCAGTCTGGCGGCACCGGTCGAGCGGGCTGGTAACGATCGCGGCCAGCGGCATCTCGGCGAGCCTGACGGCCAGCGCCGCTGCCTGCGCCTGGCCCCTGTCGTCCAGCGGGATGCCAGGCAGCCAGCCGGTCAGCGCCTTTCCGGTCGAGGCCGTCAGGCCATGCCGCACCACCAGGACCACGGTCATGCCACGACTGTAGCCGGGACGCGCACCCGCGCCGCCCGCAGCCGTCGTGCGCCTGAGGCCCGTGACGTCCCGAGAAGGGTCCGTCATCGCGCCTTGTCGGTCACCACCAGAGTCACGCCGCCAAACGACACGAGGTCACCGGGCCGGACCGGGCTCGGGCCATTGACCCGCCAGCCGTTCAGGCGGGTGCCATTGGTGGACCCGAGGTCCGCCAGCAGCCATCCGCTGGCCACCCGCTCCAGGCTGGCGTGCCAGCGAGAGACGGTCCGGTCGGCCAGCGTCATGTCACATGCCGGTTCCCGCCCGATCGTGAAGCGCTGCTGGGCCCCGGTGGGCAGCGTCAGGGCGGGCACTGGCCTGCGCAGCCAGCGCTCGGCTGCCGCCGCCAGGCTCCGCACGGCTGCGCTGGCCGACGCCCGCATGCTGGCAGTCGCGGCCGCGAGGCCGCGGCCTGCCCGTCGTGGCACAGGCAGGTCGTCGAGCAGGCCCGTCAGCTCGGCCCGTACCCGAGCGCGCAGCGCGGCGTCGACTCGGAAGGCAAAGGTGTCTTGCGTGAGACGGCCTTCGGCGAACCTCTCCCGTAGCTCGCCGATAACGTGGTCCCGCTCGGCGTCCGACGCCCGGAGCAGGTCCCGCCGTTCCATGTGGCCCGGGTCAGGTCCGCCCATGCCAGGATTATCGGGTCGGTCGCGACACGCCGACAAGACGGGCCGGCGAGTCTGACCGTCAGGCCAGCCGGATCCGCGGATCCGCGACCGTCAGTGCGACATCGGCGACGAAGTTGCCGACCACCGTCAGGAAGGCGCCGACCAGCGTATAGGCCATCAGGACCGCATAGTCCTCGTTGCCCAGGGCGTCGTAGAACAGCAGGCCGAGCCCCTGGTAGTTGAAAAAGAACTCGGCGATCAGGTTACCTGCCAGCAGCGCGGGAATGGACAGGCCGATCAGCGTGACCATGGGCAGGAATGCGTTGCGGAGCAGGTGCCGCCACAGCACGAGACGCTCCGGCAGCCCCTTGGCCCGCGCCGCCTTGATGAAATCCTGAGCCAGCGTGTCGATGGCCTCGGAGCGCATGTATCGCGAGTAGCCGGCGAAGTTCAGCAGCGCCAGGCAGACGATCGGCAGGGTCATGTCACGCCAGTCGGTTACCACTCCCCAGATCGAGGTGGACTGGCTGGCCTCGTAACCGAACAGCGGGATGCTCAGCGCGAACACCTGGATCGCGATCAGGTAGAGAAAGTAGTCGGGCATCGCGTAGAGGGTGAACGCCGCCGCGCTGACCACTTGGTCGTCCACCCGGTTGCGGCGGACCGACTGATAGACGCCGACCGGGATCGCCAGCGCAAGCGAGAGCGCCAGTGCCGTGCCGCTCAGGTAAGCGCTGCGCGCCCACCGCTCGGCGAACAGCGACGTTACGCTCTGGTCGAGCTTGTAGGAGTAGCCCAGGTTCCCGTGCAGCAGATCCTTCACGTACACGAAGTACTGCACCAGCCACGGCTTGTCGAATCCGTGCTCGGCGTTCCAGGCGTTGATCAGAGCGACGTTCGCGCGCGGGCCGAGAACGATGATGGCGGGCGACGGGAAGATCAGATGCAGCATCCCGAAAATCAGTATCGAGATGCCGAACAGCACGATGATCGACACACCGATCCTGCGGATCAGGTAGCTGATCATGGCAAGCCCGGCATCCCACCCGTCGAGTCGGCCAGGTCGGCGCTGACCGGCGTGACCGCCAGCGTGCGCTCAGCAGGATCTTGCAGGGGGAAGTGACAGGCGGCCAGGTGGCCTGGGCCGAACGAGCGCAGCAACGGTTCCTCTTCCACGCAGCGCTCCTGCGCGAGCGGGCAGCGGGTACGGAACCGGCAGCCGGACGGCGGGTCGATCGGGCTCGGCAGCTCGCCCCTGATCCCCACCCCTGCGTCCGCCTTGGCCTTGGCTGCCTCCGGGTTGGGCTCGGGGATCGTGGCGATCAGCCCGGCGGTGTAGGGGTGGGCCGCACGCTGGTAGATGTCCTCGCCGGTGCCGAGTTCTACCATCTTGCCGAGGTACATGACGCCGATCTTGTCAGCCACGTACTTCACGACCGCAAGATCGTGCGAGATCATGATGTAGGTCAGCGCATGGTCGGCCTGCAGCCGCTTCATCAGGTTCAGCACCTGGGCCCTGATCGACACGTCCAGCGCGCTCACCGGCTCATCGGCGACGATCACCTTGGGGTTCAGCGTAAGCGCTCGGGCCAGCCCGATCCGCTGTCGCTGGCCGCCGGAGAACTCGTGCGGGTAGCGCTCAACAGCATTACGAGGCAGGCCAACCTCGTCCAGCAGCTCGTAGACCCGCCGCTGCTGCTCCTGCCGGCTGCCGATCTGCTGGATGGCCATCGGCTCGCGGATGATCGCACCCACCCGCATCCTCGGGTCAAGCGAGGAGTACGGGTCCTGGAACATGAGCTGCAGGTCACGCCGATGCTTGCGAAGCTGCGGCCCGCGCATGCCGCTGACGTCCCGGCCGCTGAGCAGCACTTGGCCCGAGGTCGGCCGCTCGAGTGCGACCACGAGCTTGCCGATCGTGGTCTTGCCGCAGCCAGACTCGCCCACGAGGCCGAAGGTCTTGCCGGAGTCGACGGTGAACGAGACCCCGGAGACCGCGTGAACCGCTCCGATCTTGCGCTGCAGTACGAGCCCGGAGGTGACAGGGAACTCCTTCACAAGATCGCGCACCTCGAGCAGCGCTGCGCCTGCCACCGTCGAATCACCGTCCGCTGTCGCGCGTTCGGCGGCCGTCACCGGCGACGCGCCGGACACCGGGGCGGTCACGGTCAGCGGCCCGTCCACCGGGTGCCAGCAGGCGAATTGGTGCTCGAGCGAGGCCCCGGTCAGCGGTGGCTCGTCGACACGGCACTTGTCGTCGGCCCGGCTACAGCGCGCGGCGAACCGGCAGCCGGCCGGCGGCTGGGACAGGTCGGGCGGAATCCCAGGGATGTTGGCCAGCCGCTTGGATGAGTCCTGGTCAAGCCGCGGGATCGAGGCGAGTAGTGCCTGGGTGTAGGGGTGGTGCATGTGGTCGAACACCGTGATGGTGTCCGATTCCTCCACCAGCCGTCCCGCGTACATCACGTTCACCCGGTCGGCATGCCCGGCGATCACGCCCATGTCGTGGGTGATCAGTAGCATCGCCATGCCTAGCCGGGACTTGAGGTCGTCGAGTAGGGCCAGGATCTGAGCCTGGATCGTGACATCCAGCGCGGTGGTCGGCTCGTCGGCGATCAGCAGCTTCGGCTCGCAGGACAGTGCCATGGCGATCATGACGCGCTGCCGCATGCCGCCGGAGAGCTGGTGCGGGTAGTCGTCGAGCCGCTCGGCCGGCCGCGGCAGGCCCACCAGGCTCAGCACCTCGGTGGCCCGGTCTAGCGCCTCCTTCTTGCCGGCGCCGCGGTGCAGCCGGACTGGCTCGGCGACCTGATAGCCGATCGACTTGGTCGGGTCAAGTGAGGTCAGCGGATCCTGGAAGATCATCGCGATATCGTTGCCACGGATCTTGCGCAGCTCGGAGTCGGGCAGGCCGACCAGTTCCCTGCCCTCGAGCCTGACCGAGCCACCCACGATGTGCCCGCCGGGGGGCAGCAGGCCCATGATGGACAGCCCGGTCATCGACTTGCCGCAGCCGGACTCGCCGACTAGCCCGAGTGTCTCGCCAGGCTCGATGTGCATGTCAACGTTGCCGACCGCCTGCACGACAGACTTGGTCAGCTGGATGTGCGTCGACAGATCCTTGATCTCAAGGACGGGGGCCATATCTGCGCAAGACTCCTCGGTCAGTGGGTGGTCACGGACTGGGCGAACTCATCGGCGGCGCAGCCGGACGTCCAGCGAGTCGCGCATCGCGTCGCCGACCAGGTTGCAGGCCATCACGACCAGGATGATGCAGAACCCGACCGGGTAGACCTGCCACCAGTAGCCGTCCTGCAGGTACGA
>JASHSO010000199.1 GCA_030038715.1 Streptosporangiaceae bacterium | reverse complement strand
TGGCGGCAGACATCCCGGTCTTGTGCGCCGACCGCGAGGTCAGGGTCTTCGCTGGCTGGCTGCTTGTTCGGGGTGGCGCTCGGCGCCGTCGGCAAATTTGTCGCCGAGGGTGTACTGGCTTCAGGCCGTTCGGCTGACGGCAGGCTGCGACCAAGAGCGCTGTCCCACCGTTGCCTTCGCCGCGCCGGTCACATGGGGCGTGGTCCCGGTGTCAGTGCGGTGTAACGCGTGGCACCGGAAGGACAAGGAGATGGCCATGGAAGCGCGGCTTAGCTACTTCGGCAATCCGCTCGCGATGACGTTCGCCAAGTACATCAACTCGGCGGGCAAGGCGGTCACGGACTCGGCCCTGCCGGCCGCGACCCAGGAGCTGGTGAAGATACGAGCCAGCCAGATCAACGGCTGCTCGGCCTGCACCGATATGCACACCAAGGACGCCGTGCACGCCGGGGAGAGCCAGGTGCGGATCAACCTGGTAGCGGCATGGCGGGAGGCGACGGTGTTCACCGATGCCGAGCGGGCTGCCCTAGAGCTCACCGAGCAGGGCACCCGCCTTGCAGACGGCGCCGGTGTCAGCGACGATGCGTGGGCGCATGCCGCCAAGCACTACGACGAGGAGCAGCTTGCGGCGCTGGTGTGCCTGATCGCGCTCATCAACACCTACAACCGCATCAACGTGATCACACGGCAGCCGGCCGGCGACTACCAGCCGGGCCAATGGGGCTAGTGCGAGCCGGCAAAGATCACGCTCGACCCGGCGACAGCGCCGTGCCTCCTGCTGGCCGTGAAGCCTAAAGATGAGGTCAGTGGGGACAGTTCGTAGCCACCGTCGGCGCTGAGGGCGTCTGGTAGGTCGAAGCCGCGCGGCAGGCCCCGCAGTCGAAGCTCTTGCGCTCGCCCTCGATGTGATGGTCTCCCGGCGGACTGACCCTATTCCTGCGGGCGGTAGCCGCCGAAGATGGCCCAGTCGAGCCGCTTCCAGTGGACCTCGACGCCGTGGAATCCAACGGCCTGCAGGTAGCCAAGCTGCGGGCGGAGCAGACTGATGTAGCGCACGTGGTTCTCGTACCGGGCCTGTTCTTCCGGGGTGCGATGGTGGCGCTTGTGCGCCAACTCCGGCTTCTCCTGATCGGTCACCCGCTCCCAGGCGGCGGTGACGACCGGGTCCTCCGTCCGTACCGGGTCGTAGTTGAGGTACCACCCGCCAGGAACCAGGCGGTCGAGTATCTCCGCGAACAGGCGCTGCTTGCGCTCGTCGGGCAGGTGGTGGACGCAGAGCGACGTGACGACCGCGTCGACAGCCGCCGGGATCGCCGTGGGCCAGCCGCCCGCGACCATGTCGAACTCGACGTAGCGGTAGCGCCCGGCGAACGGCCGCAGTTCCTGCTCGCCCGCGCCCATCATCTCGGCCGAGAAGTCAGCAAGGATCCCCGTGCTGCTCGAGTGCCGCTCCAGGATCGCGCGCGACGCTGCCCCGGTACCCGCGCCGAGGTCCAGGAATGTGAACGCCTCCTGCTCCCCGAACGGGAGCAGACGCGCCATCAGCTGCCACTGTGCGCCGTGGGTCCGCTCCCGTTGCGCCGCCTCCGCCGCCCACGTCTTGACAATCTGGTCGGATTTCCAGATAGCGGCATTGGTATCCGTAGTGTGCTCCACGTTCAGCACAGTACCCAGTGCCGTCGGCTTCGGGGTCGACGTAGCCCGGACGACCTGGTTCTCTTGAGGCCGTCCGGTGTTGAGCGCGGCGGTGAGTACCTTCGCACCCCGATTTCGACCGCATGATGGATTGCCTTGACCTCACGTCCCGGACTACAGGCTGTTGCCGCGAACCTGGGGCCCGGCGAGCGCAATAGAGATGCGATGGATGACGACCAGCTGATTACGGCGATCGCAGGCGGCGACGACACGGCGCTGCGGGAGTTGTTCGGCCGGCATGCCCCATGGCTGGCGACCCGGTTGCGGTCGGTGCTGCCCGCGGCGGACACCGAGGACGTCCTGCAGGAAACGTTCGTCGCGGTGTGGCAGGCGGCGAAGCGGTACCGTTCGGCGGGGTCGGCGGGCGGCTGGCTGTGGGGTATCGCGCGCCGCCAGGCAGCGCTCTACCTACGGCGGCGGGGCCCCGCGACGCTCGAGCTGCCGGAAGTGCTGACGGACAAAGACCAAGGTGCTGACCCGGCCGAAGCTGTGCTGTCTGGCGCGGCCATCGCGGCGGCGGCCGCGACACTCGGACCCGCCGGGAGCCCGGAACGGGAAGTCTGGCGGCTGGTGTACGTCGAAGATCGCCCGATCGCGGAAGCCGCAGAACTGCTGGGGGTGCCGGTGGGCACCGTGAAAAGCCGGGCGTCCCGGGTCCGGCGGCGGCTGCGTGCCGCGCTGCGGGCCAGCGCGGCCACGGAGGGAGGCGGGCGATGAAAGTGACGGGACCGCCGGACATCGACCTGGACCGGGTGTGGTCCGGGGTCGCCGCACGGGTGTGGTGCCCAAAGGCCAGCCGGGCCGAGCGCCTGGCCGGCTGGCTGCTCCGCTCGCCGGGCCTGGCCCGGGCTCTGCTGGTCACGCCGTCGCTGATGGTCGGATGGCTGATCGCAAGCTGCGTGGTCCTTGCCGCCGGGGTAGCCGCGACTGCGGGCACCGGCACGCCCTACGTGGCCTTGTTCGCGCCGGCGATCGCGGCCGCGGGGGTCGCCTACGCCTACGGCCCGGCTATCGATCCGGCTTGGGAGCTGTCCCAGAGCATGGCGGTAAGCGACCGGATGGTCCTGCTGACCCGGGCGCTCGCAGTGTTCGGCGTGAACGCGGTGCTGGGCCTGATCGCGTCGGCCGCATCAGGTGTCGCCGTCGCGGTGACCTTCGGGTGGCTGGTGCCGATGACAGCGATCTGCGCGCTGGCGCTGGCTGCCGCGACGCTCGCCCGCTCGGCGAACGTTGGCGTGGCGGCCGGGGTTGCCGGATGGGCGATCACGGTCCTTGCGGGCCGGGCCCTGGCGGGTACGTTCACCGCGGCGCTGACCACGCACTCCTTTGTCCTGCCTTATCTCGCGTTCGCCGCATGCTGCGGCGCGCTCGTGCTGTACGCGACACGCATACCCCAAGGAGCCAGATGAACGTCGAACTCACCGAGCTGGGCCGACGGTTCGGCCGTACCCAAGCCGTCGCCGGGGTGAGCCTTCAAACGGGAACGGGCGTGTTCGGCCTACTCGGCCCCAATGGCGCGGGGAAGACCTCGCTGCTTCGGATGATGGCGACCGTGCTGCCGCCTAGTTCCGGCCGGCTGGAGCTGCTGGGCCGGGATCCGCGCGAACATGCGTGCCGCCGGGAGATCCGGCGACGGCTCGGCTACCTCCCGCAGACCCTCGGCTACTACCCGGGTTTCACCGTCACCGAGTTCGTCGAGTACTTCGCCCTGCTCAAGGAAATGCCACCGGGGAAGGTGCCCAGAGCGGTAGTCACCGCGATCGAACGGTGCGGTCTCGGGGACAAGGCCAGGTCCAAGCTCAAGTCGCTCTCCGGTGGCATGCTGCGTCGTGTCGGGATCGCGCAGGCGATTGTCAACGACCCGGAACTCCTGTTGCTCGACGAGCCCACCGCAGGTCTGGATCCCGAGCAGCGCGTGGCCTTCCGCGCCCTCATGCGCGAGATAGGCGAGCGTTCCACGGTCGTACTGAGCACGCATCTGGTCGAAGATGTCGGCGCCGCGTGCACGGAGGTCGCGCTGATGAACCAGGGCAGGATCGTATTCCATGGCACGCCTGTGCAGCTGACCGCGCGGGGTGAAGGCACCACGGCCGCTGGGGATGCACCACTCGAACGCGGCTACAGCGCAGTGCTCGCGGAGGCGCGGACATGATCGCGAGCACTGCCCTAGCCCGCCCTGCGCCCGCCAACCGGGGGAGTGTGCTCGCTCCGCTGTCTGTGTTGCGGCTGCTGCGGATCGAAATGCGGCGCAACCCGATGCCGCTGATCCTGCCGCTGATCGCCGCGCTGTTCTGGTTCGACTCCTACCGGCCGAGCACTTCGCAGGCTCCCCTGTATCCGCTGGTCACGTTCTGGAACATGGGGCAGGGCCACACCATCATCGACTTCGGCCCGTTTGTGGCCGGGATGGCCGCGTGGATTGGCTCCCGAGATGGCCGGCGTGGCACGGCCGACCTAGTTACCGCCGCCCCGCAATCGCGCTGGGTGGCTCAGCTCGTCACCTGGGCGGCCACGGCGATCTGGGCGGTTGGTGCGTATCTGGTGTTTGTCGGGGTCATGTTCGCGGTCTATGCGCACAGCGGTGTCCGGGGGGAGCCGCCGTGGTGGTGGGTCGGTGTTGGCGCCACTGCCGTCGCGGCGTTCACCGCAGCCGGGTTCACCCTCGGGGTTCTGATCCCGAATAGGTTCGTCGCGCCGCTCGCCGCCTTCGCCGGGTTCTTCGTTATGCTGCTGTCCTCTCAGACCGCATTCAAGAGCCGCAGCCAGTGGACGCTGATCCTGCCGACGAACTCTAACGGCAACTTCCAGCAGGATTCCGGAATCTTTTACCGCTACCTACCGGACCTGCCGATCGCGCGGATGATGTTCCTCGCCGGGATCGCCATCGCGATGCTCGGCCTGGTCGGCTTGCCGACGGCCGCTGGCGGGCGGCGCCTCCGCATGGTCGCGGCGGCAGTTACCGCGGCGGGCTTGGCGGCGACGGGAACCGCAGTCGGCCTGGCTACCACCGCAAGGCTCGGACCGCACGGCATCGTTATCCCGGCGCTGCACGACGCGGCCAGCGACAAGCTGATCGCCTACACCCCCGTATGCGCTGGTTCCGGATTCCGCGTCTGCCTCAACCCGGCCTACAAGGGCTACCTGACGGACACGACGGTAGCGCTGGCGGTGGTGGCAGGCGAGGTGGCCGGGCTACCGGGAGCTCCAGTGCACGCCGTTCAGTCCCCTGCCAGCTACCACAGCGCGAACGGGCAGGTCGGCCAGCCGATGACGATCAGCGGTGAGCCGCCGGTCCTGTCGGTCCCGCTGGGTGCGTACTGGTTCCTGCCAGGC
>JASHSO010000198.1 GCA_030038715.1 Streptosporangiaceae bacterium | reverse complement strand
GCGTGCTGCTGCCAAGCGCGACACTGTTCCTCCTGCTGCTCTGCAACGACCGCGCGGTGCTCGGCCCGTGGGTCAACGGCCGGGTGACAAACGCGATCGCCGGGGCGGTTATCGCGGTGCTCATCGTGCTGTCGCTGATTTTGACGGCATCGGTTGCGTTCCCGCACATCAGCGCCGCGCAGATTCTCGCGATCATGGTCGGCAGCGCGCTTGCCGCAGTGGCGGTATGCGCGGTCTTGCTGATCCGCCAGCGGGTCATCGCGGCGAAAGCGAGCCTCGCTGGCGGTGGGTCCCGCGTAGCGGACCGGCCCAGCCGGGAAGGCATGCGGTTGCCGGGCCGGGCCGGGTTGCCCGCTGCGGACCGAGCCAGCCGGGAAGGCTGGCGGATGCCGCGCCTGGCCATGCTCGAGCCGGCCCCGATCTCGTCGTCCCGCAAGCTCGGCCTGACCAGCATGTGGGTGTACCTGGTGATCGCCATGGCAGTGGTGGTATTCAGGATCGTGCAGATCGCGCTCGGTCACTGAGCATCGCGTTCCGGCCGCGTACCGCACCGGTGACCAGCCAGCGCGAACTACGCGCGCGCAGCGCGAGCGTGCCGAACCTCGCGAGCATCCACAAGCTGTAGGCGAGCCAGAGGGCGACGAGCCCGGAGCCCGTGGTCACTACGATCGCGGCGGCGATGCCGAACACTGCTAGCGTGACAACCCCGGCGACAGCCAGGTAGTCCTGGTCTCCGGCGCCGATCAGCACTCCGTCCAGCACGAACACCACGCCGGCGACGGGCTGTTGCACGATCACCACAAGCAGCACAGCCAGCAGCAGGTTACGGACGTCCGGCGCCGCATCGAAGAGCCCGGGCACTTCGGGCCGGATCGCCAGCAGCACGGCCGAGAACAGGGTGCCGTAGACGGCGCCCCAGCCGATCATCCGGCGAGTCGCCGCGCGCGTCCCGGCGACATCGCCGGCGCCCAGGTACCGGCCGGTGATCGCCTGACCCGCGATCGCGATGGCGTCGAGCGCGAACACGAACAGGTTCCAGATCCGCATGGCGACCTGCTGGGCGGCGATCGCAGCGTCAGACTGGCGGGCGGCGATCGCTGTCATCAGCACGAGCACGACCTGCAGCGCCATCGTGCGCAGGATGAGCGCACCCCCGGCCCGGGCGGCTGACCGGATGCCGGCCATGTCCGGCCCGAACGTGACGCCGGCCCGGCGCGCGCCGCGGGCCACCACGGCGAGGTAAGCCGCTGCGGTGCCCCACTGCGCGATGACCGTCCCCCACGCCGATCCCGCGATGCCCCAGTGCAGGACCAGCACGAACGTCGCGTTGAGCGCCACGTTGAGCGCGTTGGCGACGACAGCGACCAGCAGTGGCGTCCTAGTGTCCTGCAATCCGCGCAGCACGCCGGTGCCGGCCAGCACCGCGAGCATCGCCGGTGCCGCAAGCAAGCTGATCCGCAGGTAGATGACCGCCTGCCTGGACACAGCGTGGCTGCCGCCGAACGCGGCGGCAATCGGCCCGGCCAGCGGCCAGCCGACAGCGAGCACAGCGGCTCCGATGACTGCGGCCAGCCAGAGGCCGTCGATGCCCTGCCGCAGCGCCGCCTCGCGGTTGCCGGCCCCGAGCTGGCGGGCAACAGCGGCGGTGGTGCCGTACGCCAGGAAGATGGCGATGCCCACGAGCGTCGTGAGCGCCTGGCTTGCGATGCCGAGACCGCCGAGCGGTACCGTGCCAAGCCTGCCCACGATGACCGAGTCGCCCAGCAGGAACAACGGCTCGGCGACGAGCGCTCCGAAGGCCGGAACCGCGAGCCGGAGCACCTCAGCGTCTTGCGGGCTGGCCAGCCTGCGCAGCCGCCTAGCCAACCACGCCCCTGGCGCGCAGGCTGGCAACCTCGTCAGCGCCGAGGCCGAGCGCGGCAAGCACCACGTCGGTGTCGGCGCCCGGCCGCGGCGGCGCTGTCGGCGCGCCTGCCACGGACCTGGAGAACCGCGGCGCGGGTCCGGGCTGGGTCACCCCGTCGAGTGCCATGAATGCCTGCCGGGCAGTGGCATGCGGATGACCGGGTGCCTCGGCCATGCTGAGCACCGGCGCGACGCACGCGTCAGTGTCGGCGAACACCTGCTCCCACTCGGCCCTGCTTCGGCTGGCGAACGCCGTCGCGAAGGCGCGCCTAAGCACCGGCCAGCCGTTCCGGTCGAGCTGGGCAGGCAGCCCGGCATCGGCCAGCCCGAGACCAGTGAGCAGAGCGGCATAGAACTGCGGCTCCAGTGCGCCTACTGCCACGTACTGGCCGTCGGCGGTGGCATAGGTGTCGTAAAACGGGGCGCCGCCGTCCAGCAGGTTGCTGCCGCGCTCGTCCTGCCAGGCCCCGGCTGCGCGCAGGCCGTAAATGAACGAGGTGAGCAGCGCCGAGCCATCGACCATGGCGGCATCGACCACTTGGCCGCGACCCGAGCCCGCGCGCTCCACCAGAGCGGCGAGTATGCCGAGTGCCAGCAGCATGCCGCCGCCGCCGAAGTCGCCAACCAGGTTCAGCGGCGGCACTGGTGACTGGCCCGCCCGGCCTATCGGGCTGAGCGCGCCGGAGATGGCGATGTAGTCGATGTCGTGCCCGGCAGTCGGCGCGAGTGGGCCCTCCTGCCCCCAGCCGGTCATCCGGGCGTAAACCAACCGCGGGTTGCGTTCGGCGCAGGGCTGCGGCCCGAAGCCGAGCCGCTCGGCCACACCCGGGCGAAACCCCTCCACCAGCACGTCGGCATGGTCGACCAGCTGCAGTAGCAGGTTGGTACCCGCAGGGTCCTTGAGGTTGAGGCCGATCGAGCGACGGCCGCGGACCAACGGATCACGCGGCGCCTGCGTATGCGGCGCGCATTGTTCCGCTCGCTCGACCCGGAGTACTTCAGCACCGAGGTCGGAGAGGATCATGCAGCCGAACGGTGTGGGCGCCAGGCTCGCTATCTCGATCACCCGGACGCCGCTGAGCGGTCCCATGC
>JASHSO010000197.1 GCA_030038715.1 Streptosporangiaceae bacterium | reverse complement strand
GATTCGGACGGGATGCCAGCAAAAGTGAGTGACGCCGGTCCCGGCTGGCTTCGGGTCGCCGCGCGAGCGCATGTCGCCGACGACAACGTGCCCGGCCTTGTCGCGCTGGTAGCCAGCGGAGACGAGGTACTGGCAGAGCCGCTCGGCAAGCTGACGATCGGCGGTGTGCCAGTCGCGCGGGACTCGCTGTTCCGGATCGCGTGGAATGGACGAGACCGTTCCGGCCGCCCGGCCGATCACGACGCGCGACCTGCTGACGTTCACGTCCGGGTTCGGCACGGTGACCGGGATGTTCATGCCGCTGAGCCCTGGCCGGTTGTCGCGGCCGAAGCGCAACTGCACCTGCACACGATCTCGCGGGCGATCTGCTGTCCAGGGCAGCCAGCCAGCCGCTTGGCGAGGTGTTACGGACCAGGATCTTCGAGCCGCTCGGCATGACGGACACAGCGTTCTGGACTGCCCAGGCGGAGCGCCTCGCCACCGCCTACTTGCCGACGCCGGGCGGGCTGGTTGTGTGGGACGCAGCGCAGAAGGCGCACGGCGGCCTCGGGCCGGGGTTCTTCCTCGGCCGGTCATGGTCGTACTGCCAGGCGGTGCTGGCGGGCGGCGCGTTCGGCTGGGACGGCGGGTTCGGATCCTCGTGGCTGGTCGATCCGGTCCGCGACCTCGTCGTGATCGTGCTGACGCAGCGTATGTTCGAGACCTCGGACCTGCCGCGGGTGCACCGCGACATCCAGGCGGCCGCCTACGCAGCGATCAGCTAGCGGGCCAGCGCACCCATCGGGTCCCAGGCGGGCAGCACGATCGGCTCCGCGTCCAGCGCCTGCTGCAGCTCCCCGGGCAGCGACTCGCGGCGAGCCGCGATCTCGAAGACGTATTCGTCGAACCAGGAGTCGTTCATCGTGTAGAAGCCGTCCTTGCCCCGGTCGGCTCCCCAGCTGTTCTCGACGCGCCATCTGCGGGCCACGCCGTCGAGCACGTCAACCCCGGTGAACAGCATGGCGTGGGTCATCTGGGTCTCGTGGTAAGCGAGACGGTCGGCCTTGTCGAGCGAGAAGGCCGTGTCGTATACCGAGGGCAGGTCGTAAAGGTTGGCGTCCCACACGGCGTAGTCGTTGCTCATCATCTTGCTGACGTCGCAGCCGAACCATACTGGCTCGCCACCCTGCAGGGTCCGGGCAGCGATGTCCTTGATCAGCGGAACCTCGACGTTGAGGTAGGTGACCGGTCGGCCGCCGACGGTGTTGCCGAGGTACTCCACCGTGAACGTCCGGCCGATCGGGCTGGACGGCCGCGGATCGTGCACCAGGCACACGTAGTCGTCCAGCGGGAGTTCCACATATTTGGCCGCGAACTCCTGCGGGGTCAGCACGCCGTCGCGGTGGAACTGCTTGTCCTTGTCGGTCCACTGCCAGTCGAAGCGCTCCGGCGGGTTGCCGAGGTGGATGCACAGCACTCGGTAAACGGTCCGCAGGATCTCCGCCTTCTCCGCTCGTGCCGCCTCGGCGTGGCCGGCCGCTGCGGCATCCCGGACTGCCTTTGCGCCCTGCCGGAGCTGGTAGCGCAGCACCGAGTTCATCCGCGCCGTGTTGCCAGAGCTCTGTGTCTCCGGCATGTAGCCCTTGGGCACGAGGCCGTGCTTGGCCACAATGGCGGCGAACATGTTCCACTGCCCGCCGTCGCCCGCAACCGACTCCAGCAGGAAAGCGACGGTCCGGTCATCGACGTCACGGCCGGCGGTCTCGATGATCGCCTCGAGGAAGTAGTTGGCGCGCTCGACCTTGTCCCAGAACATCGCGTGACTCTGGGAGAACTCGAACTCCTTCAGTCCCGTCTTGCGCATCACCCCGACGCGCAGCAGGTTCAGCCCGGCAAACAGCCAGCACCTGCCGCTACGCTCCTGGTTGGTGACCTTCCAGTCGTCTAGTTGGGTCGACAGCGAGTGGTCGATGCTGTTGACGACCTCGCGGTTGATCGCCACGTCGTCGACCGAGACCCTGGTGACCGCGTTCTGCGCCAGCCGGTAGACGGGATTGGCGGCGAAATCCTTCCGCAGTAGTTCCAGATCGGTCGCCGTCAGTGTTCCGTCCATCCGGCTCTCCCTTATCTCCAGGTCTGTCGCGTCACTTCAACGTACCAGCGCCCGGCGGGGTCGGGCATGACCCGCTTCGACCGGGTATAACGTCGCGCTGCCGCTCCACGTGGCCCGGTCGGGCAGAGGTGAATACGACCTAGCGGATAACTCCCAGCGTCTACTGCTGGATGCGCTGCTCCTAGCCGAAGCACAGCGGTAGGACCTGAAGGCTTCCTGCAGCGGGAGTCGCTGGTTACCATGTGGCCACGGCTGCGGCGACTGCCTGGTCTGCACGTGCGCCGCGACTGGGGGCGACAGCTGCTCGCACCAGCATCCCGATGAACTTCGACATGTTGCCGGATCACCACCCGCGCGTGTTACGAGACGGCCTGTCAGTCCTTGACCAGCACGGGCTCGTGCTAGCAGGTGGGTATGCCCCCAGAGTCCATGGCGTGCCCTACCGTCCGTGGCCGCGGCCTGGATATCGCTACCTGGGCCGACCAGATCATGGGTTGCCGGACTGGTGTATGTGGACGGAATGCTGCGCCCGGCCGAGCGCTCAAGGCGGTGCTGGCCAGCTTCCCCATCTCCCAAGTTAGCGCAGTCGTGCGTTGCTTTTAGCCAATTTGACCTAATTACTTTGCAGGCTCATGCTGACTCCGCTGTGCATTCTCCAGAGATTCACTCGGCCGGAGGGAAACTTGATGATGGCTGTGCGTTACCAGTCAGACGAGGAAGACAGTGCACGCTGGACCGGCTTCCCGTTCCGGCCGGGCGACATCGTGATCAGCACGCGGTCCAA
>JASHSO010000196.1 GCA_030038715.1 Streptosporangiaceae bacterium | reverse complement strand
TTCGCGGCATCCCGTTGCCCTGTCCGGCGGCGTCGTCGAGGTTCGCCCCATCAGGGCGAGCTAGCGCGCGAGCCAGGCCAGTGCCGACTACGCAGGACGCTGCCGCAGAGGCTGCGGTCGCCGACGCGTTCCGCCAGGAGTGGGGTCGCGTGGTGGCCAGCCTGATCCGGATGACTGGCGACTGGGACCTGGCCGAGGACTGCGCTCAGGAGGCGTTCGCGACGGCTGTGGCGCGCTGGGCCGCCGACGGCATCCCGGACCGGCCTGGCGCATGGCTCACAACTACCGCGCGCAACCGTGCACTCGACAGGCTGCGCCGGAGCAAAACGGAAGCGGCCAAGCTCAAGGAGGTGGCAGCATTGTCTGGCCCCGACCGGCCGACCCTCTCCGACGACAGCGGGGTGACCGACGACCGGCTGCGGCTCATCTTCACCTGCTGCCACCCCGCACTGGCGCTGGAGGCCAGGGTCGCTCTGACGCTGCGGACGCTAGCCGGGCTGACAACAGCCGAGATCGCGAAGGCGTTCTTGGTGCCCGAGGCCACCATGGCCAAGCGCCTCGTCCGCGCCAAACGCAAGATCAAGGATGCGGGGATCCCGTACCGGGTTCCGCCATCCCACCTGCTGCCCGAGCGGACCACGAGCGTACTCGGCGTGCTGTATTTGCTGTTCAACGAGGGCTATGCGGCCACTGCCGGGGCTGACCTGCTGCGCCTGGACCTAAGCACCGAGGCGATCAGGCTCGGCCGACTGCTGGCCAGCCTGATGCCGGACGAGCCGGAGGCGGCGGGCCTGCTGGCGCTGATGCTTATGCAGGACGCCCGCCGCGCCGCCAGGCTGGACGACCACGGCGAGCTCGTCAGCCTGGACGACCAGGACCGCTCCCGCTGGGACCAGGCGGAGATCTCCGAGGGCCGCGCGCTGCTGGAGGCCGCGCTCAGGCGGCAGCACGTCGGTCCGTACCAGGTACAAGCGGCCATTGCGGCCTGCCACGCCGATGCGGGCACCGCTGCTGACACCGACTGGGCGCAGATCGCACTGCTATACGACTCGCTCGCCAGCCTGGTGCCGTCGGCCGTCGTGCAGCTCAACCGGGCAGTCGCGGTCGCGATGGCTGACGGCCCTGCGGCGGGGCTGGCGCTGGTCGAGGCGCTGGAGGCGGCCGGCCAATTGGACGGCTACTATCTGCTGCCAGCCACTCGCGCCGACCTGCTCCGCCGGCTGCAGCGTCACGGTGAGGCCGCGGCCAGCTACCGCCGGGCACTTGAGCTCGTTGCTACCGAGCCCGAGCGCCGGTATCTGTCCAAGAGGCTGGCCGAGACGGGCGGTTGAGCCGGGCGTCCGCTACGGACATCGCTTGCCTCGGTCACTGGTCCGTGATCGGCAGAATGCAGCCCGGCAGGCTCGCGCGGGCCGTGGCAACCCGCGCATACTGGCCAGGGCACTTGACACAGTGGCTAGCGTCCGGAGGTACACGTGCTCTTCCCGACCTCGCTTGTCGGCAGTTACCCCCAGCCCGAATGGCTGATCGACAGGGAGCGGCTGGCCGCGCGGTTCCCACCGCGGGTACGGGCGACAGAACTGTGGCGCGTGGATCCGAAGCACCTAGACCAGGCCCAGCGCGATGCCACACTGCTAGCAATCCGCTCTCAGGAGCAGGCGGGGCTCGACATCATCACCGACGGCGAGATCCGCCGGGAGAGCTACTCCAACGCCTTCGCCACGGCGCTGGACGGCGTCGGCGTCGACAACCCGGGTACGGCGCCTGACCGAAGTGGTCACCCGAACCCGGTGCCGCGGATTACCGGGCCGATCCGCCGCCGTCATGCAGTGTGCGTCGATGACCTACGGTTCCTGCGTGCGCATACGGACCGGACCGTCAAGATCACGGTGCCCGGGCCGTTCACCATGGCGCAGCAGGCACAGAACGACTACTACTCGAGCCGGGAGGCCGCAGCTCTCGGATACGCAGCAGCCGTCAACGCCGAGCTCGCCGACCTATTCGCGGCCGGCGCTGACATTGTCCAGCTCGACGAGCCGTATCTGCAGGCGCGGCCGGAGGAAGCCAAGAAGTACGGCGTCAAGGCGGTGAACGCGGCGCTGGACGGTATCACCGGTACCACCGCGGTCCACCTGTGTTTCGGCTATGCCGCGATTATTCACGACCGCCCATCGGGCTACTCGTTCCTGCCCGAGCTTGCCGCCTGCTCGGCAGACCAGATCTCGATTGAGACCGCGCAGTCCCGGCTGGACTGCTCGGTGCTCGCCGAACTCGCAGGCAAGACGATCATCCTCGGCGTGATCGACTTGAGCGACGTCAAGGTTGAGACACCAGCTGTGATCGCCGACCGGGTGCGCAGGGCGCTGCCGCATGTGTCGGCCGGGCGGATCGTGCTGGCTCCCGACTGCGGCATGAAGTACCTGCCGCGGGAGTCCGCGGACGGCAAGCTGGTCGCCATGACGCAGGCCGCCGAGCAATTGCGCCAGGAACTCGCGGCCTGAGTCGCGACCCGGGGCGGCCTACCCGCCGGCGCCGACCTCGCCGCAGACCCGGGGCGGCCCTACCCGCCGGCGCCGACCTCGCCACAGACCCGCGGCGGCCCTACCCGCCGGCGCCA
>JASHSO010000195.1 GCA_030038715.1 Streptosporangiaceae bacterium | reverse complement strand
CGGGCTGACAGTCCCCGCTCCGCTCGGCGGCTTCCTGGTGCTGCGCGCCGTCAGGGAGACCGGCGGCACCGCAGTCGCAGTCTCCGACGCGGACCTGCTGTCCGCGCAGGCTCGGGCCGCCAGGACCGAGGGAACCTGGATCTGCCCTGAAGGTGCCGCGTGCCTGGTCGCGGTCGCGCAACTGCGCGAGTCTGGCTGGCTCTCCGAGTCCGACGAGGTGGTCGTGCTCAATACCGGCGCCGGTCTGAAGTACCCGCCGCCGGCCCCGGTTGACCTGCCGGTGCTGCCACTCGGCACGCCGATACCAGGTGCCGGTCCTGCGGGGGCCGACCGCGAGTACCGCGGTGCAGCAGATCCCGGAGCCGGCTTCAGTCCGAGCCGACGTTAGCAGATCTTGTGGATCCAGCCGTGCGGGTCGGGAAGCTGCCCGAACTGGATCCCCAGCAGGTGCTCGCGCAGTCGCATGGTGATCGGGCCGGGCTGTCCGCCGCCGATCTTCCAGTCACCCGAGACGCTCTTGACCTCGCCCACAGGGGTGATGACGGCCGCCGTGCCGCACGCGAACACCTCGGTGATCGCCCCGGACGCACAGCCCTGCCGCCAGTCGGCGACCGAGATTGCACCCTCGATGGCGGGGATGCCGAGATCGGGCGCGAGTGTCAGCAGCGAGTCCCTCGTTACGCCAGCCAGCAGTGTGCCCGTCAGCGACGGCGTCATGATCCGCGCCTGGTCGCCCGAGCCGAACACGAAGAACAGGTTCATCCCGCCCAGCTCTTCGACCCACTGATGCTCGGCAGCGTCGAGCCAGACGACCTGGTCGCAGCCGTGGTCCAGGGCCTGGAGCTGACCGACGAAGCCGCCCGCGTAGTTTCCCCCGGTCTTGGCCGCACCAGTGCCTCCCGGCGCGGCCCGAATGTAGCCGTCGGCGAGCCATACCGAGACCGGCCGTGGCCCGCCGGAGAAGTACGCGCCGGCCGGCGATGCGATCACCGCGAACAGGTACTCAGGCGACGGCCGACTCACGCCCAAGCCCACATGGGTCGCGATCATGAACGGGCGAATGTAGAGGCTGTGTTCCTCGGCCGCAGGCACCCAGTCCCGGTCCTGCGTGACCAGCAGCTCGATCGCTTCCAGGAACGTGTCTTCCGGCAGCTGCGGCATCGCCATCCTGGCGGCCGAGCGGTTGAACCTCGCGGCGTTGACTCCCGGCCTGAATGTCACGACCGGCCCGCTAGCCTGCCGGTAGGCCTTCAGTCCTTCGAAGATCTCCTGGCCGTAGTGGAAGACCTGGCTGGCCGGATCCATGTGCAGCAGGCCGTACGGGCCAAGCTGTGCGTCGTGCCAGCCGCGCCCAGCCGACCAGGAGATCGTCACCATGTGATCGGTGAAGACCTGGCCGAAGCCTGGCTGTGCTAGCAACTGCGCGCGCCGCCGACCCGGGACCGGCTCTGCCGACGGCCTGATCGCGAACCGGATCCCGCCCGTTGCACCAGCGGTCATGAAGGTCCTCCTCAATCCGGCAGCGCGGCTAACCCGCCACGCGAGCGGCGATATCGTCGCCAATCTCCGGTGTCGCACGCGGCGACCAGGCGCCCTGTCGCTCCAGCAGGTCGTCGGAGACTGCCTGCTCGATCCTGGCCGCCTCGACCGTGCGGCCAAGGTGGTCGCACAGCATGGCGGCGGACAAGATCGCAGCGGTCGGATCGGCCTTCTGCTTGCCTGCGATGTCGGGGGCGCTGCCGTGCACCGGCTCGAACGTGCTCGGTGCCGTCCGCTCGGGGTTCACGCTGGCGCTGGCGGCAAGGCCGATCCCGCCGGCCACCGCGGCGCCGAGCGAGGTCAGGACGTCACCGAACAGGTTGTCGGTGACGATGACGTCGAAGCGCTCCGGCTTGGTGAGGAAGTAAACGGCTGCCGCGTCCATGTGGCAGTACTCCGTGGTCACCTGCGGGTACTGCGCCGCCGCCTGCATGACGGTCCGTCGCCACAGGTCGCCGGCATAGGCCAGCACATTGCTCTTGTGTACCAGCGTCAGCTGCCGCCGTGGCCGGGCCGCTGCGCGTTCCAGCGCGTAGGTGGCCACCCTGCCAATGCCGAACGCCGTATTGATGCTCTCCTGCGTGGCCACTTCGGCCGGGGTGCCCTTGCGCATGAACCCGCCGGCCTCGATGTAGGGACCCTCGGTGCCTTCCCGCACTAGCAGCATGTCGACCGACTCGGGCCTGACTTCGGCCAGCGGCGAGGCGACGCCGGCGTAGAGCCGAACGGGTCGCAGGTTGACGTACTGGTCGAATTCAAACCGCAGCCTGAGCACAAGCCCGCGTTCGAGGACGCCGCTTGGGACGCTCGGATCGCCGACTGCGCCGAGCAAGACCGCGTCGTGCTGGGCTATCTCGGCCAGGACCGAGTCCGGCAGTACCTCACCAGTCCGGCTCCACCGCTGCGCCCCCAGGTCATAGGTGGTGGGCTCGACAGTCAGCGTGCCCACGGCACGCAGGACCTTGATCGCCTCAGCGACGACCTCGGGGCCTATGCCGTCGCCCCCGATGACCGCTAGCCGGATAAGTCCACGCGTCACGGGAGTACCTTACGCCCGGTGGGCCAGCTGATCAGGTCTCGTCCAGGTCGACAACCCGGGCCAGGCCGGCCCCGATCGCACTGGCGATGTCCGTGACGACCTCGGGCGGAACCGCCGAGTCCAGGGAGAGTACGATCATCGCCTCCCCGCCCTGGGCGTGCCGGCACACCTGCATGCCGCCGATGTTGATCTGCTTGCCGCCGAGGATCTGGCCGACGATGCCGACCACGCCGGGCCGGTCGGCGTAACCGAGGAACAGCATGTGCTCGGTCGGGGCGATCTCGGCGTCCAGCCCGTTCACCTCGACGATCCGCTCGGCCGCATGGCGCAGCCCGGTCAGCGTCCCACTGACCGAGACAAGCTGGCCGTCACGGGCGGTGCCGCGCAATGTCAGCACGTTCCGCCAGTCGGGGCTCGCCTGGTCGGCGCTGAGGCTCATCTCTACCCCGCGCTCCTTGGCCACGAGCGGGGCGTTGACGTATGTCACGCCCTCTTCGGTTACGTCGGCGAACAGGCCTTTCAAGGCGGCCAGCTCCAGCACGCTGATGTCGAACTCGGCTATCTCGCCGCGGACTTCTACCGCGACCGCGGCGGTGGCGCCGCCCGCCAGCGCGGCGAAGATCCGGCCGAGCTTCTCGCACAGCGGCAGCCACGGCCGCAGGTCCTCGGCCACGGCCCCGCCCTGCACGTTCACCGCGTCCGGCACGAACTCGCCAGCCAGCGCCAGCTTGACCGACCGTGCCACCTGCGTTCCCGCCTTCTCCTGCGCCTCTTCGGTGCTCGCGCCCAGGTGCGGAGTAACGACCACATTGTCGAAGCCGAAGAGCGGGCTGTCGGTGCATGGCTCGGTCGCGTAGACGTCCAGGGCAGCGCCGGCCACCCGCCCCTCGCTCAGCGCGCTGGCCAGTGCGGCCTCGTCGACTATGCCGCCGCGTGCCGCGTTCACGATCCGCACCTCGGGCTTGACCAGGTGCAGTTCCCGGTCGCCGATGAGGCCGACAGTCTCGGCGTTACGCGGCAGGTGGACGGAGATGAAGTCTGCCTCGGCCAGCAGGTCATCCAGGGTGACCAGCCGCACGCCGAGCTGAGTGGACCTGGCCGTCGGGACGTACGGGTCGTAAGCGATCACGGTCATGCCGAAGGCAGCGAGCCGCTCGGCAACCAGCGTGCCTATCCTCCCCAGCCCGAGGATGCCCACGACCTTGTCCTGGAGCTCCACGCCGGTGAAGGCGGAGCGCTTCCACTGGCCGCCCTGCAGCGAGCGCATAGCTTGCGGCACGTTCCTGGCCAGTGCCAACAGCAGTGCCACGGCATGCTCGGCCGCGCTGACGATGTTCGATGCCGGTGCGTTCACCACCATCACGCCGGCCTTAGTGGCGGCGTCGACGTCCACGTTGTCCAGCCCGACGCCGGCCCTGGCCACCACCCGCAGCCTGCGCCCGTGGCTGATGGCCTCGGCATCGATCTTCGTGGCACTGCGAACGATCACCGCGTCCACGTCCGCCAGCGCGGGCAGCAGCTTGGCGCGGTCGGCACCGTCGGCGTAACGAACCTCGAATGCAGATTCCAGCAAGGCGATTCCGGCCGGGGACAGCTCCTCGGCCACCAGCACGACAGGCACGGACCCTCCGGTTTGCAAGCGGTCGGGCTAACAGTCTATCGGCCCGACTTGTGAAGGTTTTCACAAGTCGGGGTCGCGGTCGGCTAGCCCGCCGGGGCGGCTGCGGCCTGGTCGGACGGCGGCGCGGCCGGTCCGAGGTCTCCGGCTTCGCCGGATGGCATGCCGACCGGGCCCGGGTCGCCGACCTCGCCGGACGGCAACCGGGCCCGGCCAAGATCACCGACCTGGCTGAGCTCAGTTACCAGGCCGGACACCCGCTGGCCGTCGTAGACGGCCAGCTCCTCGACCGAGCCGGCGGTCATGGGTCTTGCCACCAGGGCGCCCTGACCAAGTCCGCAGCCCATCGCTCGCAACAGCTCAAGCTGCTCTGGCCGCTCGATACCCTCGGCTACTATCTCGATCCCGAGGTCGTGGCCGACCCGGACGATCGTCCTCGTCAGCATGGCCAGGATGCCGTCAGTGCCGAGCCCGGCAACGAACGACGGGGAGATCTTGATGACATCAACCGGGAGCTGGCGAAGGTAGGCGAGCGAGGCATACCCGGTGCCGAAGTCGTCTATCGCCAATCGCACGCCGACCCTCCGCAACTGGTCAAGCGCGCCAAGCACGGGCTCGCCGGCGTCGATCAGCACTCGCTCGGTCATCTCGAGCGTCAGGGCGCTGCGCGCCAGGCCAGCCTGGTCCAGCGCCGCCAGTACGGACCCCGCGAGCCCAGCGGAGCTGACCTGCCGCAGCGAGAGGTTGACCGACAAGCGCACCTGCCAGCCTGACTCGCGCCACTTGGCGACCTGCTGGCAGGCCTCGCGGAGCAGCCAGTTGCCGATCGGGACTATCAGGCCCGAGTCCTCGGCCACGGACAGCAGCTCGGCCATCTGGGCCGGCTGACCGTCCCGCGGCCAGCGGAACAGCGCCTCGACGTTCGTAATGCGGCCGGTGGCCAGCTCGGCCACCGGCTGGTAGGCGATGCCGAGGCTTCCGTCGGCGACCGCGAGCCTCAGGTCGCCGGCCAGTTCGAGTCGGCGAGTCAGGTCCGCGTGCATGTGCGCGGCGAAAACCTCGACCCGGCCGCCGCCGCTGTCCTTGGCCCTCGACATGGCAAGGTCGGCGTTGCGGAGCAGGTGCTCGGGCACTTCGGTGTCAGCGAAGGCCACGCCGATGCTGGCCGTGATCGAGATCTCCCGCCCGGCGATCGCGAAGGGCTCCCCGGCGATGGCGCCGGCCAGCCTCTCCGCTACGTCCACGATCTCCTGGGGGGAGGCGGCGCTCTCCACCAGGACGGCGAACTCGTCACCGCCCCAGCGTGCCACGGTGTCGTGGCCGGGGACCAGCCCGCGAAGCCGTCGGCCAGCCTGAGCCAGGAGCACGTCGCCGGCTCCGTGCCCGACCGAGTCGTTGATCGCGGTGAAACCGTCGAGGTCGACGAAGATAGCGCCGGTCTGGCCTTGCGGACTCGCGGCCTGCCGTCGGCTGGCGAGCACGTCCTTGGCGCGTTCCTCCAGGTAAGACCGGTTGGGTAGGCCGGTGAGGCCGTCGTGGAAAGTGAGGTGCGTTACTTGCCTGCGCAGCGCGACCTGGTCGCTGACGTCCCTGGCGGTCACCAGCAGCAAATCCTCCGGCCCTTCACCGGTGTACCGGGAAATCGCCACTTCGACATGGCGCCACGTGCCGTCCGCGGACCTGATCCGGCAAGCCAACCTCCGCGCCTGCGCTGGCTCGCGGGCCGCGACTGCGCCCATCGCGCGTTCGGCGTCCGGCAGGTCGTCGGGATGCACAAGCTCGGCCACCCGCACCCCGGTGAGCTGGTCGGGCTGGTAACCAAACTGGGTCACAGCGTGGCTGGCGAAGGTGACTACGCCGACGGCGTCGCAGAGCAGGACCGAGTCGCTCGTGCGCTCGGCAAGCTGCTGGAACTGGTTACCGGACAAGAACGCATGTGCTGACATTGCCGCTTCCTGCCCCAGCAGGCCAGTGATCCTGACGATGAGCGCCACCACCAGGCCGATGGTCAGGAGCAACGGCAGCGAGCCGTTATGGCCCCAGTCCGCGACGGCAAAGATGAAGGTAACGAGGGCCGCGGCGGCGACTGCGGCCAGGGCGATGAAGGCGGTCAGCCGCGGATCAGGACCGGCCGCCTGGGCTGGCTGTGCGGCTGCGGCTCCGGCGGTCGTGGCCGTCGGTCTAGCCGCGGCGGCAGCCGACTCGGCCGGCCACACCGCAGCCACCCCGAGCAAACAGATCCCGAGCAGCCAAGCGAGCTGCGGCAGCGCGCCCGGATGCAGGGCCGTGGCCCTGGCCTGCACCGCCAGAAAGTCGCCCACAGTAGTGGCGCAGAGCGCGAGGTACGGCGCTACCGCGCGGCGGCCAGCCCGGACAGCCAGCCAGAGCGTGCCGGCCAGTGCGACCACGTCCGCCAGCGGGTGAATGACGACCACAGCGAACGAGCCAGGTCCTACCCCGGTAGTAACGTAGGCCGATCGCAACAGGACGATCCATCCGATGCTCAGCAGCGACAGTCCGAGCAGGAAGCTGTCGGCGACCCGGGCGCGCAGGCTCGTGCCGGGGTCTTCGCTGGGGCGCGCAAGCCGCAGCATGCCCATGACCGCGAGCGGCAAGCTGACTAGGGCTAGCAAGTCCGCAGGGGTCAGCTCCACTCCGGTCGGCATCACCGAGCCAGTGCCTGCGCCCTGCGCGGCGAACGCAGCACCCCACAGCGCGGCAGTCGCGGCGAACCAGCGGCAGCCCGGGCGCCCGGCGCGAGAGCCGCGCAGCATCAGCGCGACGGCGGCAGCCGCCAGCAGCACGCCAACGGTGATCCAGGCAGCGCTCATCGGCCACGGCCGCCGGCGGGCGTCGGGGCCAGACTTGCTCGCACGAAACCTCCTGTCGACGGCGTCCTAGCCGACCGCAGCCACATGGCGGGGACGGGCCAGCGTGGGTCTGTGCGCTACCCGCCCTTCCCGGATGTCATGGCTGTGGCTCATCATTGAGCAACGGCAGCGCACGACCTGCAGAAAGCCGTCAAGCTCAGCAGACACAGGTGTTCGCTGGCTCGAAGGCGTGTCGCAAATATCGCAATGCGTCTGTACCCTATGCAGCCGAGGTCACGCTTCGATTGAGGAAGGGCCTACACAAGGCGACAACTTCCTCTCATCCTTCGATACCCCCGGTGACCTGGGATTAGAGACCTGCCAGGCACCCCTGCAGACCAGCGTGACCAGGCGCTTCTCAGCTCAGCCGAACGGGTCAGTACCTGAGTGCGGCGCCACGGGCGGATCTGGCCGGTCGGATTCGTACGGGACGCGGGCTTACCCCGGCGCTGGCGCACTACTGCGCTGCCTTTGACACCGCTGGGCCGATCGTGTCCGCGTAATTCATGGCAATCCCGGCATTCCGCCGCCACCGGTGAGCCCGGCAGATCCTGGGGAAGACTCGCCGCCATATACGACGGTCAAGTCTTCGCCAGGATCCGCTCAGTAGTCCCCGGTGATCACGTTGGCCAGCGGCTGTCCAGCCAGGAACCGCTCGGCCTGCCTTCGCACGAACTCCAGTGCCGCCGAGGCCGAGTACGGCGTGGACGCGCCCACGTGCGGCGTTATCAAGACGTTCGGCAGCGACCAGAGCGGATGACCGGGACCCAGCGGCTCGGGGTCGGTCACGTCGAGCGCGGCCGACAGCCGGCCCGAGCTGACCTCGCCCACCAGGTCCTCCGTCACGACGAGCACGCCACGGGCCGCGTTCACCAGCAGCGCTCCGTCCTTCATGCGGGCCAGGAACGCCGCGTCCGCCATGCCGACGGTTTCTCTGGTCACCGGTGCCAGCAAGATCACGACGTCAGCTTCCGGCAGCAGGTCCGGCAGGTCGGCCACCGGACTGACGGCGTCGCGTGCCGACCTCGCGACCCGGCGTATCTGGACATCGAAGCCTTCGAGTCGCCGCTCGACAGCCCTTCCGATGGACCCGTAGCCGACGATGAGGACCGTCTTGCCCGCCAGGCAGTCGGTGAACCGGAAGCTCCACCGGCCCGCTGCCTGCTCGGCCGCGAAGTACGGCAATTGGCGCAGCGATGCCAGGACCGCAGCCACCACCCACTCGGCGGTGCTCGCGTCGTGCACACCTCGCGCATTGCACAGCACGGCGCCGACCGGGACGTGCGGCCGGACTAGATCGAATCCCGCCGTCAACGTCTGCACCACCTTCAGGCGCGGCATCTGCGCCATCGCGGTGATGGCAGCCTGCGCGGGAAAGAACGGCGGAACGTAAAACTCGACGTCAGAGGTGCCAGCCGGCAAGCCGGTGCCGTCCGGCACGACGACCTCTGCCTGCACGTCGTCCAATCCCGCCAGAGCCCGCGCTACCGGCTCCATCGGCACCCATATCAGCACTGCAACCTCCCGCGATGGCCTTCGCTCGGCCGTGCGACCTGCAGCGGCTAGTGCCGGGCTTCGGCGAAGTCGGCATCCGCGCTCGCCAGGCCCGCCGTCACGGCAGGATACTGCCGCGACGGCCAGCTGAGCCCGCTGGCATCGCCGTCGATCCGCGGGAACACCGACTGCGGCTTCGGCAGCGTGCCGCTGAAGTCGTCGCACGCCGCGGCCACGCGGACGGCGAGGTCCGGCAGGAACGGCCAGATCTCCGCGGCCAGCACCTGGCAGGCCGCGATCAGCGCCCCGAGCACCGCGTCCAGCCGAGTTCCTGCGCTGGTGTCGCCGGCCCGCTCGGCCCGGCCCAGATTCCAGGGCTGCACCGCGTCCACGTAGCGATTGGCCTGCGCGACGATTTCCCACACTGCGGCCGCCGCGGCGCGGAAGTCGAATGCGTCCAGCGCGGCCCTGACCGCGTCTGGCGCGCGCTCTACCGCGGACCGCAGCGCGTCCGCGTCGGCGGGCCAGTCTGGTGCTGCGCCGTCGCCTGGGAAGTCGCCCAGGTCCCTGCCCCCTGCATCGCCGGCCGCAGCGAGCCAGCGGCTCGTGCCCTTCGGGCGGCCGCATGGACGGACGACCCCGTTCCGAGCTGAATGCGCCAGCGTGACCACCCGGCTGATCAGGTTCCCGAGGCCGTTGGCAAGGTCGGTGTTTGCCCGGGCGACGAGCCTGTTCACGGTGAAGTCGGCGTCGCCGGAGCGCGGGACCTCGCGCAGCAGCCACCAGCGCAGCGCGTCGATGCCATACCGGCCTGCCAGCTCGACCGGGTCACCGGGGCCGGTGCTCGTCTCCGGATCTGACTTGCTGATCTTGCGACCGCCCACCGTGAGATAGTCGTGCACGAAGATCTCGGTGGGCGCCGGCTCGCCCGCCGACAGCAGGATCGCCGGCCAGTACACGGCGTGGAACCGCAACACGCCCTTGCCGACCAGGTGCACCCGCCGGTCCGCGCCAGCCCACCAGCGCTCGTAGTCGCGACCGGAGCCGTATCGCAGCGAGGTGATGTAGTTGCCGAGCGCGTCCCACCATACGTAGATCACCTGGCCTGGATCGCCCGGCACGGCGATGCCCCAGCCCCGTGCCCGGGCGACCGTGCGGGAAACGCTGAAGTCTGCAAGGCCCGCGGCGATGAAGCCGAGAACCTCATTGCGGCGGCTAGCCGGCTCGATCCGCAGGCGGCCGGAGCTGATCAGCTCGCGCAGCTGACCGGCATACCTGGACAGCCGGAAGAACCAGTTTTCCTCGGCTACCCGCTCCGGCGGCGTCCCGTGTTCCGGGCAGTTGCCGGTTACGAGCTCGGCCTCAGCGTAGAACTGCTCGCACCGGACGCAGTACAGGCCCTGGTAACTCTTGCGGTACAGGTCGCCGCTCGCCGCGCAGGCCCGCCATAGCCGTTCCACCCCTGGCCGGTGCCGCGGATCGGTGCTGGTGCGGATGAAGTCGTCGAACGACAGCGACAGCTGCTCGCGCAGCGCGGCGAACGCGCTGGCGTTCCTGTTGACCAGATCCCTGGTGCTGACACCATTGGCCTCGGCGGCCAGCACGTTTGTCAGCGAATTGTCGTCGGTGCCGGTCTGCAGCCGCACCTCATCGCCAATCCGGCGATGATGGCGGGCCAGCACGTCGGCCTGCACAAGTTCGAGGGCGTGACCGAGGTGGGGACGCCCGTTCACGTAGGGGATGGTGGTGCTGAGGTAGATACGGCTCATCGGAACCTCCTGGTGACACTCAGGGGGCGCCGATCCCGCACATGGATCGAGGCCCCTGGGGGCCTCGTGCGGACTTGCGTCCTGGCAGCGTCAGATGGCCCCGGCTAGCGGGGCATCATCTCCGGACGCGCGACGGACTGCATGCATCCAGGATATCGGCAGTCCGCGCGCCGCGCCATCAGGGCCGAGACTCCCGGCGGTCCGGGACTTTCGGCCCTGCGATCTTGGATCTCCTGCTGCGATCTTCAGGAGTGGCTCCCGTGGAGTTCGCTGTCGCGGGGCTCTCGGCGGGAAGTGCTACAGCGTGAAACGGAATCGCTACCTGGACCTGATGCGGGTCCTCGCCATCGGCGGGGTGGTGTACGGCCACTGGCTGCTGGTGTCTGTCACCTATCAGCACGGCAACCTGTCGGGCGTGGACGCGGTGGAATATGTCAGCTGGGGACGCTGGGTGACGTGGATCTTCCAGGTGATGCCGGTCTTCTTCCTCGTTGGCGGGTACGTCAACGCCCAGTCCTGGACGACGCATCACGCCCAAGGGGAGACCTGGACCCAGTGGGTCCGCGACCGGGCCGTGCGACTGTTCTGGCCAACTGCCGTCTACATCGTCGTGTCCGTGCTGGCTGTCTCGGCCGCGCTTGCGGCAGGCGTTCCCGCCGCCGAACTCGCTGAGGCCGGCTGGCTGGTCGCTCTGCAGTTGTGGTTCCTTCCCGTCTACCTGGTGATGATCACGGTTACGCCGGTGATGCTCGCAGCGCACCGACGCTGGGGTCTCGCGGTGCCCGTCTGCATGGCCGCCGCGGCCGCCTTGGTGGATGTCGCCGTGGTCGGCCCGCACTGGCACGTCATCGGATATCTGAACTACTTCTTCGTGTGGGGATCAATGCACCAGTGGGGCTTTGCCTGGCAGGACCGCACGCTGACATCGCCCAGGTGGCGCCCGTACGCGATGAGCGTGATCGGGGCATCCGCGCTGGCCGGGCTGCTGGTGTCGGGATACTTCATGGTCGACATGGTCGGGTCTGGGAACACGAATCCGCCGTCGGTCGCGTTGCTCGCCTTCGCCGCCGGCCAGGCGGGGCTGGTCCTGGCCGCTGAGCCCTGGGCGTCCCGGCTGCTCAACAGACCCCGGGCATGGCAACTGGTCAGGCGCCTGAACAGCACGGTCATGAACGTGTACCTGTGGCACTTCGTGCCAGCCATCGTCATCGCGGCGGCCTTCTACGCCACCGGCCTGATGCCTCAGCCGACCGTCGGCGCGGCGGAATGGTGGGTACTGCGATGCGCGTGGTTCGCCCTGCTGACCATAGTGCTCATCCCGCTGGTCATGGCTGTCACGTGGGCCGAGCGGCCGATGATGCGGCTCCCCGCCGGGCTCGGGCGGACCGGACCCTGGTCGCCAGTCCTTCTGCTGGCCGGCATCGCAACCGCCGCCGTAGGGCTGACCCGGCTCGCGATAGGCGGCTTCGCGCCAGCCGGGCACCTGCCGGTTCCTGTTCTCGCCTGCTTCGCCTGCGGCATGGTCGCGACGCTGTTCACCGGTCGCAGTGTGCGACGCACGGCGGGCGCGCCGTGCGACCGGGAGCATGTTGGCGCGGCACGCACCGAGAGAGTGTGACCTGCCATGGCGGGGAGACTTGGGGGCATCGGCAGACTGAGGGGCTTGGGCGGGTCTGGCAGGGGTCGCCCTGGCCTTCGGCCAGATCGCGACGAGCACCTCGGCGACGAGCGCTACCTCCATCGCCTCAGCGGACCCACCGAGTGGGCCTGTTGGCCGCGCCCGAGATGACGATGCCAGGCATGCCCTGCTCGACGCCGTGCGGCACGTAGCGGGAGTGGTCGCGGTACGGGACCGGCTTACCTGAGGCGCACCAGCTTCCAGCTGTGCCGACCGGGCTTGCTGTTGCCCGCACATCATGCCGCGAGCAGGAGCCAGGGCGGAGGCTGCGGGTCAAGTTGGAACTTCGGCTGGGTCTTTAGACCCTTACCAACCAGCGTCCTGGCGGCAACGAATGGCTCTGAGGGGAGGTAGCGATGATTACCTTCGGCGAAATAGCGAAGTTGCACAGCACCTGTGCGCCGGACGAGACGGTTCTTTCTGTCTACACATACGTGCCGCAGGACCCGGCGGGTTCCGGCGATGTGCTAGTTCGCGCCTGCGGCCTGATCGCGGCCGCGACCATGGTCACGCCGGGGGCGCTGCGGCCGGGTGCTGAGCATCTGGTGCGGCGCATCGTCACGGAACGCGTGCGCGAGTGCGCCGGCCACACGCTGTGCATCTTCGTGTCGGAGCAGCTCGGCCTGCTCGAGGCGATAGCACTGCCCGGCTGGGTCGCCGAACGGGCCGTGCTCGCAGTACGGCCGCATGTTCGGCCCCTGCTGGCCGCGCTGCAGCGACACCCCGACTATCGGATCGTGATCATCGACCACCGGCACGCCTGGCTGCTGTCAGTCGCCGCGGACCGGATCGAGGTCGTCGCTACGATCTCCGACGCGGACGCGCCGACTTCCGGCTTCGGCGGCTGGTACCTGCAGCCGTCGACCGGCCTGGAGCGGTTGACCGAGCATACGGGGCACCTCTACCAGGACGCGGCAGCCATTCTCGACCGCCAGGCCAAAGCCCTTGGTGCGCGGCCGGTCGTGATCGGCGGATACGCCGACATGACCACCACCCTGCTGGCCCTGTTGCCGCAGGCGGTCCTGGCCAGCTACGCGGGCGGCTTCGCGGTGGATCCGCACGAACTGACGCTGGCCAGGGCGCGAGAACTTGCCACGCCTCTCATCGCGGGTTGGGTCGAGCGGCGCGAGAGGCAGCTGGTTCAGGCCGTCACGGATCCCGCCCCCCGCTTCCGGGCTGCCGTCGGGCTGGACGACTGCCTCATTGCGGTGAACGCCAGCGAGATCGACGTTCTACTTCTCGCTGACCAGCCGACGGTGCCGGGCTTCTACTGCGAGCGCTGCGATGCGCTACTCACCAGCAGCGACGGGTGTTGTGACTGGGGAGCAGCAGCACGGGCCATCCCCGACCTACTGGAAGAGATGGCATGGCGCACGCTGCATGACGGCGGCCAGGTGGTATCGGCCAGGGCGCTGCCCTGCCAGGCCGCCGCTCGGCTGCGCTGACCGTGCCGGGCAACTTAGCCGGATTCCCGGCACCAGGCTCACAAGGGAGGTATGCGATGACCGTCAACGAGGCTGTGGCCGTGCAGGTGCGGACGACCGGCGCGGTGCCGCCCGCGATGCGGGAACTGGCCAGGAGGCGGATGGCCTCCGCGCTGCGGCACGTCGGCGAACCGGTGCTGTTCGCCCGCGTCGTGCTCACGATGGCCGCGGATCCCGCAGTCGACCAGCCCGCCTCGGCTAGGGCGATGGTCAGCGTTAACGGCCGACCGGTCCGTGCGCACTCAGACGGCGCGACGATGCCGGAGGCGATCAGTCAGCTAGCCGCCCGGTTGCGGATCAGGCTCGAGCGCGCCTGGGGGGACGAAGTTGAGCAGGCCCGGAGGCGGCCGAGCGCTGCAGCACGCGCACTACGAGCTCACCGGCAACGCTAAGCAAGCGCCGTCAACGATGTGAACGGTTACCGTCGCTGAGCCGCTGGGTGATGAGTTCGCGGGCGCGTGCAGCGTCGGCGCGGCCGCGGGTGGCCTTCATGACTTCCCCCACGAGGGCGCCCGCCGCGGCCAGCTTGCCCGCCCGGACCTTGTCCGATACCTCTGGGTTGGCCGCTATAGCCGCGTCCACCGCGTCCGCCAGCGCGCGCTCGTCGCTGACGACGGCCAGCCCGCGGGCTGCCACGATGTCGTCCGGCTCGCCTTCCCCGGCCAGCACACCGTCGAGCACCTG
>JASHSO010000194.1 GCA_030038715.1 Streptosporangiaceae bacterium | reverse complement strand
CCTTGGGATCGAAGCCCGGGGCCGGGATCACGATGCAGGCGCCGTGCGTGGTGCAGGCCAGGTTCCCGAGGACCATGCCGAAGCAGTGGTAGAACGGCACCGGGATGCAGACCCGGTCACGCCCTGTGTAGCGGCAGCCCTCGCCGATGAAGAATGCGTTGTTCAGGATGTTGTGGTGCGACAGCGTGGCGCCCTTGGGGAAGCCCGTGGTGCCGCTGGTGTACTGGATGTTGATCGGGTCGTCGAAGGCCAGCGCCGCGCTCCGCGCATCGAGAGTCCGGCTGGAGGGGCCGGCGGACAGCAACCGGTCCCAGTCGGCGGTGCCGATGTAGACCACCTGCTCCAGTTCCGGCGTCTCGCCCCGAACTTCGTCGATCATGGCCCGGTAGTCGCTGGTCCTGAAGCTCTCGGCGCTCACCAGCATCCGCACGCCGGACTGGCGCAGCACGTAGCCGACCTCGTGGCTGCGGTAGGCCGGGTTGATGTTGACGAGGATGGCGCCCATCTTGGCGGTGGCGTATTGCAGGAGCACCCATTCCGGGCAGTTAGCTGCCCAGATGCCCACCCTGTCGCCCTTGGCGATGCCCGCCGCGAGGAGCCCGAGCGCCACCGTGTCGGTGTCGGCGTCGAGCTGTGCGTAGCTCCACCTCCTGCCGCTCGGCACGTCGACGAGCGCGTCGTCGTCGGCATGACTGGCCGCGATCCGGCGCAGGTTGCCGCCGATCGTCTCGCCGAGCAGCTCCTGGACTGAGCTGCCGTTGGCGTAAGAAAGCTCGGACATCATTAGCCCTCCGCGACAGTAGGCTCCATATTCCACTTTCCCCGGCTTGGGGGGAAGCCCGCCGTCTGGCGGTGGTCAGAGCGTGCGACCCGCGGTGCGGCAAGGTACTGCTCGTGGGCTGCCCTGCCAGGGGGGCAAGGTCCTTCTCGGGTGCTGCCCCGCGGTGCTGCTGGTCGCGGCGGATGCGTACTCGGCCAGCGGGGGCTAATGTCGAAGCGCAAGGGCAGCACGCTTTCGGAGCGCCGCGATGGGAACCTGGATCGTCTGGCTGATCGTGGCGGCCGTGCTTGGCACTGTCGAGATCGCTACGACGACCCTGGCCTTCGGCCTACTTGGCGTCGCTGCGCTAGTGGCTGCGGGGGTCGGAGCCGCTGGCGGAAACCTGGTCATCCAGTTCGGTGCTTTCGTACTCGCCTCCGCCGTCGGGCTCGGCGTCGCCCGCCCGTTCGCGCTACGCCACATCAGGCAGCCGCCGGTGCTGCGGACCGGCACGGCGGCCCTCATCGGGCGGTCGGCCGTGGTGCTGGAAGAGGTCACAGAAACCGGTGGCCGCGTCCGCATCGGCGGCGAGGAATGGTCGGCGCGGCCCTACGACGAGACCCTGGTCATCCCGGCCGGGTCCAAGGTCGACGTCATGCAGATCGAGGGCGCGATCGCCCTTGTCTACCCCCGGGAGTAGCCATGGTAGAGGTGGTGCTCGCCGCCGTCGGCGCGGTGATCGTGGTGCTGGTGGCGCTGGTAACGATGCGGACCGTGCGCATAGTCCCACAGGCTCGAGCGCGCAACGTGGAACGGCTTGGCCGCTACCGCAAGACGCTGGAGCCCGGGATGAACGTGGTGATCCCGTTTATCGACCGGGTCAAGCCGCTGATCGACCTGCGCGAGCAGGTGGTCTCGTTCACCGGCCAGCGGGTCATCACCGAGGACAACCTGGTGGTAAGCATCGATACGGTGCTGTTCTTCCAGGTGACGGACCCGCGTGCGGCCGACTACGAGATCGTCAACTACATCCAGGCGATCGAACAGCTCACGGCGACGATGCTGCGCAGCGTCATTGGGTCGATGGACCTCGAGCAGACGCTGACGTCCCGCGACAAGATCAACACCATGCTGCGCGGCGTGCTTGACGACGCCTCGGGCAAGTGGGGCATCCGGGTGTCGCGGGTGGAGATCAAGACCATCGACCCGCCGCAGACTGTCAAGGACGCCATGGAGAAGCAGATGCGGGCCGAGCGCGAGAAGCGGGCGACGATCCTGACCGCCGAAGGCGTGCGCCAGTCGCAGATCCTGACCGCCGAGGGCGAGAAGCAGAGCAACATCTTGCGGGCCGAGGGCGAGAAGCAGAGTGTCATACTCAAGGCCGAGGGTCAGGCTACGGCGATTCAGACCGTGTTCCAGTCCATCCACCGCAACAATCCGGACCCGAAGCTGCTCGCTTATCAGTACCTGCAGACCCTGCCCCAGATTGCGCAAGGTGCGGGCAGCACGGTGTGGATGGTGCCCAGCGAGCTGACCAGCGCGCTGAAAGCTATCGGCGGTTGGTTTGGTGGCGGTGACGCCGCGGGCGAGGCGGCAGAGCCAGCGCCCGAGCCGACAGCGGCCGCCGGTGCTGTCGCCGGCGGTGCTGTCGCCGCTGGTGCTGTGGCCGCCGCAGTCGCTGGTGCCTTGCCGGAGCCCGGGCCGCTCACTGTGGCCCACCACGCCGTGCGACAAGCCAAAGCCCAAGTGGCATCGGCCGCGGCCGAACCAGGGAACGCTGGAGCTGGCTCGGAGCTCGACGGCCTTGCACCGGTTGGCACGGCGGGCACCACGGACCGCGCCGACGCCGACGCCGACCCCGACGGCGCGGCCGGGCCGACCTAGTGGGGCTGCCGCCACGCCATGATCCATGAGACTTTGGTGCCTGCCAGCCCCCGAACTCTCATGGATCATGGTCCGGCAGCCGGGCCGGTGCCGCCAGATACCCGCAAACCGGACGTACCGGGGGGGTCGGCAACAGCCGTCGCGGCCAGTCGCAAAACACGGCCAGGGCAGGGCATCGCAGCAGTGTCGCCAGGCACCGGCCGCACATGGCGTGTCCCGACACCCCGCCACCTGACCTGAGTCCCGGTCAACGGTCGATCCCCGGTCAACGGTTGATCCCCGGTCAACGGTCGATCCCCGGTCAACGGTCTAGAGCTTGACGGCCAGACCGAGCGTCAGCAGGATGCCGTAGGCGAGTTCCAGCCGCCCGGTCTGGCCGAGGGCGGCGATCAGGCTACGGCCGCTGGCGCCCGCGCGTACCTGGCGCACGGGCGCGAATGCGAGTGGCAGCGCCGCGAGCGCCAGCAGGCTGAGCGGCCGCACTGGCGCCAACGCGACGACGACAGCGAACGGGACCAGGACGCAGCCGGTATACAGCACCCTGGTGCGGCGGTCGCCGAGCACGACAGCCAGCGTCCGCTTGCCGGACGCGCGGTCGCTGGGGATGTCGCGCAGATTGTTGATCACCAGCAGTGCGCACGCCAGCATGCCGATGGCAGCCGCCGCCGCCCAGGGCAGCCAGGTCAGGCTCTGCATCTGGACGTACGCGGTGCCCGCTACCGCGGCCAGGCCGAAGAAGACGAAAACCGATACCTCGCCGAGCCCGCGGTAGCCGTAAGGCCTGCTGCCGCCGGTGTAGAACCAGGCGGCAGCCACGGCGGCTGCGCCCACGAGGACCAGCCACCAGGCAGTCACTGCGGCCAGCGCGAGCCCGGCCGCGCAGGCCAGGGCGAAGCAGCCGGCTGCTGCGGCGAGCACCTGGCGGGGCTCGGCCACCCCCGAGCCGACCAGGCGCACCGGCCCGATCCTGGCTCGGTCCGTGCCCCGGATGCCGTCGCTGTAGTCGTTGGCGAAGTTGACGCCGACCTGTAGCGCCAGCGCCACGAGCAGCGCCAGCGCAGCGCGCCACAGCGAGAACTTTCCGTAGCCGAAAGCCACCCCTGAGCCGACGATGACCGGAACGATGGCAGCGGGCAGGGTGCGCGGGCGCGCCCCCGCCAGCCACATGCGCAAGTCGGCCACGAACCGAGTCCTTCACCACGTCATGGACTGCCACAGAGTAGCCCGCAGTTACCCGTGCCGACTCGGCAGGAGTCGGGTGTCGGCTAGGAGACGCCTCCCAGCGAGCAGGGTGCCACCAGCAGATGCCACTCCCAAGGCTTTGTCGGGTATGGCTAAAGCCGCTGGTTGACCCATAGCGAGATGTGGGCCGGCTCGAGGGCGTGATGTACTACGCCAGCCAGGTCGGTGCGGATCGTGTCGAGGTCGACGGCGTCGTTGAGGCGGGCAGCGAATGCGGTGACCGTGAGATCGGCGTCGTACCTGGCGCGGTTGAACCTCTTGTCGACAATCCGCTGGACGCGGCGCCGCAGCGGGTTGAAGATCGCCGCAGCGACGAGCGTCGCCCCGGCGACGGCGATCGGGGTCTGAAAAGACAGCAGCCCGGTGGCGAGAAGCACCAGGGCGGCGTCCGCGGCCACGAGCACG
>JASHSO010000193.1 GCA_030038715.1 Streptosporangiaceae bacterium | reverse complement strand
CCATCGGACTCATCCATCCTGCCGGGCTGAGACTGCGCCGATCAACCGGGTCGACGACTTCCGGCGGGCCGCCTTGGGGCACAGAGGCAGCTTGAGGACACGGGAAGGCCACATGCTCCGACGCATACTGGCTAGGTCAGAGTCGATCATGAGACGAAAGGACGCATGGAGATGATAGGGCTTCGAAGACACCGCCTCGTGATCGGAGGTGTGTCGCTGGCCGGGGCGGCCCTTGCCGTCGGGCTCTGGCTGGCTGTGCCAGCCTCGGCAAGCTCCTCGCCGCATGCCGGGAGGCCGTCTTCGAGCGGGTCCGGCAAGGCAAGCACGGTGAGCCGGGCGGTCACGCCCGCGCCGACGGGCGGGTCCTCGCATTTGGTCCCGGCCGGATCTGAGCCGCCGCCGGGTCCGGGCGGCCCGCCGCATTGGGTCCCGGCCGGATCTGGACCGCCGCCGGGTCCGGGCGGCCCGCCGCATTGGGTTCCGGCGGGATCCGGGCCGCCGCCGAGTCCGAGCGTGCCAGGCATGGCGCCCGTGTCATAGCGCGTGGGACGGGCCGCCGGCGCGAATTCGCGTGACCGGCGGCCCCGTACTCTTGGTGCGACGATGAGGGTGCTGGTAGTAGAAGACAACCGGGAGATGGCCGACGTGCTCGCGCGTGGGTTGCGCCGCGACGGGCTAGCCGTCGACCTCGCGACCGACGGCGCCGAGGGGTGGGCGAAGCTGCACGTCAACGACTACGACGTGGTGGTCTTGGACCGTGACCTCCCGCTGATTCACGGCGACGACATCTGCCATCGGATGCGGGCCGAGGGCCGCGCGACCCCCATACTGATGCTGACCGCGGCAGCGGGTCCCCGGCAGGCCGCCGAAGCCTTGGGTCTGGGTGCCGACGACTACCTGGCCAAGCCGTTCGACTTCGTCGAGTTGATCGCCCGAATCCGAGCCCTTGGCCGGCGCCCATCTCGCGCTCGCCCGCCAGTCCTCGAGGCCGCGGGCATTCGGCTGGATACGGCGTCTCGCACGGCGAGCCGATTCGACCGGCCACTCGAGCTGGCCCGCAAGGAGTTCGGGGCGCTCGAGGTGCTGCTGGCAGCCCAGGGCCAGGTCGTCAGCGCGGAGGAGCTGCTGGAGAAAGTGTGGGATGAGCACGCCGACCCGTTCACTACGGCGGTGCGCACCACGATCAAGAAGCTGCGAGACAAGCTGGGGACCCCTGACGCGATCGAGACCGTGATCGGCTCCGGATACCGGATTCCCTGGTGATCCGCCGGTTTCGCCCGACTGTCCGCAGCCGCATCGCACTGGTACTGAGCGCGCTAGTGGTCGCTGCTGGGGTGGTACTGCTCGTGTCGAGCTACGAGCTGGTCAAAGCGAACATCGACAATGCCGCAGCCCCTCCCCCTCCAAGAGATGGGGCGCCGCACATGGTCCCGGCGGGGGACGCCCCGGCGTCCGCCATTCGCGCTCAGATTGCCGACCACACCCTCTCGACGCTCCTCTGGCAGTACGGCGCGATCGTCGCGGGGCTCATCGCCCTATCCGCGGTGGTGGCCTGGTTCGTCGCCAGGCGCATGCTGCGTCCGATCCGGACGATCACGTCCGCTGCGAGGCGGATCACCAGCGAGGACCTCCACGAGCGGCTGTCTCTTCCCGGTCCGCCCGATGAGCTCGGCGAATTGGGCGAGACGTTCGACTCGATGCTTGAAAGGCTCGAGACGGCATTCCAGGACAAGCAGTTGTTCGCGGCGAACGCCGCGCACCAGCTCCGCACCCCGCTCGCGGTCTTGGGTGCCGAGTTGGAGCTGCTGGCAACTGACCAGCAGATAGACGGCACAGGAGTTCGTCAGAGCGCCTCGAGGATGCGCGCTACGGTCTCCAATGCCCAACAGCTCTTGGAGAAGTTGCTCACCCTGACCCGCGGTTCGGTCCCGCCCGGGGACCGAGGGCCCGTACGACTCGACGAGCTCGCCGCTGAACGTCTTTCCGATGTCGCCGGACGTGCGGACGACAAGGCGCTGGCCCTGAGAGAAGACCTGGCTCCGGTGACGGTGCTCGGTGACCAGGCTTTGCTCACCGAGCTTGTCGACAACCTGGTCGACAATGCCGTCCGCTATAACATCCGGGGCGGGTACGTCGAGGTGCGGACTCGGGTGCTGCCTACGTCGGCCGTACTCGAGGTCACCAACAGCGGGCCATTAATCGCCAGCGCCGAAGTCGCCGGATTGCTGGAGCCGTTCCGCCGGGCCAAGCAGCAACGCGTCGGGGGCGGCTATGGCCTCGGCCTGTCCGTGGTCCTAGCCGTCGCAAAGGCGCACGACGGGCACGTCGACCTCGCTGCCCCCAGTGACGGGGGTCTGCGGGTGCGAGTCACCTTCCCCCTGTGCTGAGGATTTAGTGACTGTGGCGAGCGATCAGCGGTGAGAGCATGGTGCAGTGCTCAGTTACCGCATAAGGCCAGCCACTGCCGTAGACGTCGAGTTTCTGGTCGACGTGGTCATCGAGGCAACCCGGGCTCAGGGCCGTCTGCCCAACGACTTCGACGAGCCGCATTGGCGCACTGATTTCGGTGAGA